>CAVDRT010000037.1:0-4555 GCA_963611445.1 bacterium | reverse complement strand
CTCATAAAGAAAACAAGGGTGCGCCAGTTTTCCGACGCCGAGTTCTGCTTCGACATTTTCACTCGTCATTCCGAAGACACTGCTTCCCGTTGCCGCACCGAATGCTTCTTGATTGAAGAAGTTGCCCCACCTGCCGACAGCCTGTCCGAGCAAAAATCCGGTTGCCGCAATATCAAGTGCGCTGAAAAGGTTAACCTTGCGGATTTTGCACATTATAACCGCAGTGACGGCAGCCCCGATAACGCTGCCGTATATCGCCATACCTCCGCCGTGAATATTCCAGAAATCCGTAAAACTTTTTTGGTAAAACAAAAGATAATAAGCCCTTGCCGAAATTATTGAAATCGGCACGGCAACGATGATAACATCGCACAATCTGTCGAAATTAAGTTCATATCTGCGAGCGTTTATGTAGGCATATAAGAGCGCGCCGAAAAATCCGAGCGCAATTAAAATGCCGTACCAATACACATTCCAGCCGCCGCCTATCGGTATTGTGAAAGCGACGGGATTGATTTTCATATGAATTCCGAAAAGTGTCACATTATAAATTTCCATAATGTCCGCCTTCCCTTTTGCAAAATAAGGTAATCCCAATCACATCGGCTCAACAACCGACAAAACTATGTTTTCGGGATTTATGCCGCCGATGCGTTCATTCACCGACTTAATATCCGCCGCATAATAGGCGTTTATAAATTCAAAAGGCGAAACGCCGAGAACCGCACTGTCAGTCAACATTGAAACGGTATCGTCAGCCGAATCAAACTGCCTGACTGCTTTGCCGTAAAGCGAACGCTTGACGCTGTCAAAAAGTTTTGGGTCAATTCCGTCTTTTTTCAGACGCTTGATTTCCTTTATCATTTCAGACCGCACGGTTTCGGGGTCGGACGATTCACCGCCGAACAAAAGCGCCGAATAGTGCGGACCGTGAAAATGTTCAAACCCGAAATCAGCGTTTATAAGCCCATCATTCAAAAGCCGTTCATAGAGCGGCGACGCCTTTCCGCAAATGATATTCAGAACAATTTCGCTTATAACGGCGAATTGCGGGGTTTCTTCAAATTCATCATCTTTTATACCAAGATAGAAAAGCGGCATTGAAACAGCCATTTTGCGTTTTGTCAAGTTTTTGACAATGCCTTTCGGCTCTTCCAAAATAAAAGGCTCAATTTCCCGTGACATTTTGCCGTCGAGTTTTGCTTCAACCTTTTTTGCAATCATATCCGCATTCACATTTCCCGCAACGCACAGGAACATATTGGACGGATTGTAAAACTTATTATAACATTCAAAAAGGGTTTTATCTGTTATTTCGGCAATTGACTGAACTGTTCCCGCAATGTCAATTTTTACGGGGTGGGTGTGATACATAGCCTTTAACATATCAAAAAGCACCGCCCAAGAGGGGCTGTCGTCATACATTTTGATTTCCTGACCGATTATTCCCTGCTCTTTTTTGACGGTTTCGGGGGTAAAATAAGGGTCGTTTACAAAACCGAGAAGAATGTCGAGATTTTTCTCAAAATCACTTGTGCAGCTGAAAATGTAACAAGTGCGGTCGAATGATGTGTATGCGTTGGCATTAGCTCCTGTCTGTGAATATTCCGTAAAAGCGTCGCCCTTTTCACTTTCGAAGAGTTTGTGTTCAAGAAAATGCGCCGTTCCGTCCGGCACCTTGATTTCCCTGCCGTCCGCCGATTTGAAAGATGTGTTGACCGAGCCGAATCTTGTTCCGTAAACCACTGATGCTGAGCCGAATTCCGGTTTTTCGGAAACAAAAACCGTAAGACCCGAACTGTGTTTGAAAACGCGGCACGATTCGCCGAGTTTCTTGTTTACAACTGTTTCCTCAATCATTTATTTTTCCTCCTTAGGGCTCAAAGCAAACACCGTGTCCAAAGCAAACCCCGACGCGGCTTTCTTGACATCGTCAATCGTAACCGACTCAATATATTCGCATACTTTTGAAGGCGACGGAACATCAGACGAATATGCCGCACGGAGCGAATACCATTCAATCAACATTGAAACCTCATCTTCAACCGACTTTATATTCCCCGTAAGATAGCGTTTGGATTTTGCAAGGTCTTCAGATGAAATTTCACCTTTTTGAGTTGCTTGAAACTGTTCGAGGATTGCTTTTTCGGCTTTTTCAACATTTTGCGTTTCAACGCCGCTGCTGACTATCATTATTCCTTTTCTGCGTCTGAGGGCAGCCGAACAATAGTAACAAAGCGACATTTTTTCGCGGACGATTGTGAAAAGTTTTGAATGAGGTCCGCCCCCGAACACATCGCACATAACAAATTGCGCGGCGGTTTCGCGGTCATCTCCCGCAGTTTCGGACCTAAATCCCATAACAAGTTTGCTTTGGGTAATATCCATATTTTCAAGAATTCTTTTAGTTGAATTTGCCTTTTTAACAATTTCGGGAGCGAGCGGTAAATAGTTTCTGTCAATTTTCGCAAAAGCGTTTTTGACTGATTCAGTCACTTTTTCGGGAGAGTCTGCACCAAGGCAAATGACATTCACAAGCGACTCACCGAGAAGTCTGCGGATTGCGGCATAAACATCGTCTTTGTTCAACGCTTCGGCATCCGCAAGACTGCCGTAAGTGCCAGCACCGTAAGGTTCGTTCTCACACATTTCGGCAATCATTTTGTTTGTGGCATAGATTCTTTTTTCGTTGATTTCACTTTTGATTTTTTCGGTCAAAAGTCTCTTTTCACGCTCAAAATTGCGGTTTATGCAACCGTCTTCTTTCGAATATTTTTCAAATATTAAATCAAAAAGCAGCCCCAGCGCCTGTTCGGTTAAGTTTTCACAATCGGTAAATTCGGTTTTTAAACAATAAAGGGTGATACTGTATTTAAAGCGATCCCCGAGTTTTTGGACGCTGACATCTATGTCGGCACCGTAAAGTTCGCCCAGTTTCATTTCAAGCGCCCTGTCGGTCGGATATTTATTGCAGCCTGTTCTCATAAGGTAAAACGCTAACGCATTTGCGGCAAGGTCATGCCTGTCCGGCGTAAGGCAAAAGCTCACAGAAAGCGCCGATGTTTTAAAACGCCCGCCGTCTTCAAATCCGATATTTATTCCTTTTGAGATTTCTTTAAATTCCATTGAATATTTACCTCGTCTTTCACCGAAAATGCACCGAAAATGCCGTAACTGTACAATAATGAATATATTGTATCATATTTTACCGTGTTTAGCCATAGAAAATAGAGAATTTTTTAATTTTTTAATATTTACGCAACATTGCGCTTATTTTCCGTAGGCTTTGCCCAATTTGCAGCCTGTGTAATAAGCCGAAAGTATTTCTATATAATTGCTTCCGTCCTCTGACATTCGCTCCGCTCCGTATTGGCTCATACCGACGCCGTGCCCGTACCCGCGAACTGTGAACACAAATTTTCCGTCTTCAAACGCAGCGTCAAAGTCGGCAGAACGCAGCCCGAACGCAGCCCTCATTTCTTCGCCGCTTACTTCCTTTCCGCAAACGGCGATTTTTATAACCGAGCCGACGCTGCTGCACTTCTTTTCACCCAAATAACTTGTCGGGTCGCCCGAAAAGTCAATACTCTTGTCTTTGAGTTTTTCGGCAAATTCTTCGGCGGTTACGGAAACCTGGGTCAAATAATCGGGGTTTAAAAGGTCACCGACTGAGTCAACGGTTTTCAGGTATGGGTATTCTCCGCCCCATATTTCCGAAGCGTTCTCGGTTTTGCCTGCGGAAATTGCGTGATATGCCGCCAAAATCGGCTTTCCGTCATATAAAATTGCCGAACCGCTTGTCTTTGCGACAATTTTATCAAGTTTCTTTTCGTATTCATCGGCTTTTTCGCCCCATTTTTCTCTTGCGGCTTTTCGTGTTATAAAGCACTGAGAATCCGAGCCGGAGTCTCCGAGGTCGTAATTTCTCCCTGCATTCGCGGCTTCTTCACTTTTATAAAGCGCATATGTGTATGCCGCAACCGCCTGCGCCTTAAGCGCTTCCTCCTTATATTCCATCGGCATTTCCGCTGCCACAACCCCAAACACATATTCTTTCACTCCGATTTTTTTGATTTTCCCGTCCTCGCTCATTTTAACCGAAAAAGTTTTTTCATCACTTGCCGAGGCGGAAACGGTTTTTGCGGGTTCTGCATTTTTCGTATCCTTGTCCGATTTTTGAATTGCAAATATCGGGCAAAGCAACATAACAAAAAACAGCAATGCAATGAAAACAACATAAAAATTTTTCATATTATCATTTCCTTTTCTTTAATTTGGTTGACTTTTTACGCCCGAGGTAATAGAATAATCTATGTATTGGGCTCATTTCATATATATGTCTAAAAGGCTGATAATATCTCGCTGTGCAGCCGTGCACTTTTAAGCGAATTCAGAGCCCCGCCATTTAAATGATGAACGGCTGACCGCCGAATTTGCAAGCCGGGAAAGGTATGATGCTTTATGTCACGAAAATCAACACTTATTTCAACGCTCGTTTGCGCGTTTGTTTTAATTATTATGAGGACTTTGGAAGAAATGTTTATAATCAACCCGG
>CAVDRT010000036.1:0-6178 GCA_963611445.1 bacterium | reverse complement strand
ATGTAAATTAAAAATCAAATTATACGGCAGTCACTTCAAACTTGCACCCTCTACAATCCCTCAGTCGCGGCGTGGCGCGACAGCTCCCTTTACACAAAGGAGCCGTTGGAAAACACTTCTCTGACGGCGGAAAGCAGAAACCGACGGCTGCCGTATCTAGCATCTAGCGTCTAGAGTCTAAAATCTAATTTTCAATGCTTTTCGCGCTCTTGTAATAAGAAAAACGGTGTGTTATAATGACTTTATATCTAAAAACGGAATTATCGGTTACTGTGGGGGTCGGCGGGTGTATAAAAGGTGGAAATTTTCAAAGGTTGACAAAGCGGCAGCGTCTTTTCTCGCCGAAGAATGCGGAGTTGAGCCGCTGGCGGCACTGATTGCCTCCTCGAGAGGATATAACGAGCCTTATGAAATTGAAGAGTTTTTTTCTGATGAGCCGCAAATAGGCGACCCGTTTGAGATGAACGGAATGGCTGCGGCGGCACAAAAAATCAACGAACATATAGAAAAAGGCAGCAAAATTGCGGTCTACGGCGATTATGACTGCGACGGCGTGACAGCGTCGGCGCTTATGTACCGTTATCTTTGTTCTCGCGGCGCCGATGTCTGCGTTGTGATTCCCGACCGCGCCGAGGACGGATACGGAATGTCGGTTTCCAAAATCGACGAACTGAACAACGCCGGCGTTTCACTTATTATAACTGTCGACAACGGCATAAGCGCTGTCGATGAAATAGCGCACGCAAACTCTCTCGGCATTGAAACCGTGGTGACCGACCACCACCTGCCGGGGGAAAATTTGCCGCCCGCTTTCGCCTTGGTCGACCCTTATCTTTGCGGCGACGGCGTTTTCAAAGGGCTTGCCGGTGTCGGCGTGGCTTTTAAAACAGTTTGTGCCGTTTCCGGTGCAACGCCCGAAGAAATGCTTGCGGAATATGCCGAACTTGTCGCAATCGGCACGGTTGCCGATGTTATGCCGCTCGTTTACGAAAACCGCTCGTTTGTCAAAGCGGGACTTGAAATTATGAATGAAAGTCCTTCGCTCGGAGTCGCGGCTCTTATTGAAGAATCGGGGCTCGGAACTTCCGAAATCACCTCCGAGAGCATTGCGTTCGGGCTTTCCCCGAGAATCAACGCCGCCGGAAGAATGGGCAGCGCGCTGCGTGCGTTTGACCTGCTTTTGAGCGAAGACCCCGAAGAGGCAAAAAGCCTTGCCGCGGAAATCAACGGCGAAAATCAACGCCGCCGTCAAATAGAAGCGGATATATTAAAAGAAGCCTGCGGCGCGATTGAAAAAGACAAAATGCAGTATGACCGCGTTATTGTCATCGGCGGCAGCGGCTGGCATTTCGGCGTTATCGGAATCGTCGCGGCGAAACTCACCGAAAAATACGGCAAACCGACGGTTGTTTTGGGGCTTGACGGTGATGCGGCGCACGGCTCGGGCAGAAGCATTGAAGGCTTTTCGCTCTATGAGGCGCTTAAATATTCCGCCGAAACGCTCGAAAAATACGGCGGTCACGAAAAAGCGGCGGGACTTACCGTCAAACGGGAAAATATCAGCATATTCAGGCAAAAAATAAACGAATACGCAAAGAAAACCGCGGAGCCGTTTGATGTAATAAATATCGATTGCAAATTGAAACCTTCGGCGGTTTCAACCGCACTTTGCGACGCGCTTTCGGGACTTATGCCCTATGGCACCGCAAACCCGAAACCCGTTTTTGCTTTTTGCGGATTGAAAATAACCGCCGTCGCTTCAATCGGGTCGGGCAATCATATCAGAATTTCTTTCGAAAAGGACAGCCGCCCGTTTTCGGCGGTTATGTTCGGGAAATCGAAAACGCTGTTTGAATTTTTGCCCGGCGACACGGTGGATATTGCCGCGGTGCTTGATAAAAATATTTACAACGGGGCGGAAAGCGTTTCGGTGAAAATCAAAGATATAAGGCTGTCAGGCTTTAACGAGGAAGATTTCGAAAAGCAGCTTTCGCTTTTTGAGACCTATAAAAGATACGAGTTTTCGGGTGAACAGGCAGCGGAAATTCTCCCCTCGCGCCACGAGATAGGCACGGTTTACAGGGCGGCATCTTCTCTGCGGCACGCAACCCTCTCGCAGATTTATAACCGCGTATGCGGCGTTTCGCTCGCAAAAACGGCGGTTGCCGCCGACGCTTTGGCGGAACTTGGGTTTTTGAAAAAAACGGGGGCACCGTCGCCCGAAATGTTCGGCTTTGTTTCGGGAGCCGAACGAAACGATATGTCAAATTCCGAAACACTCAAAAAAATCGAGATAAAGGCAGGCGAACAGCAGTGAGCGCTCCCAAAGAATACAGAGAAAAACTTGAAAAGTTGCTCAACGACCAGGGCGGAAATTATAACCGCGAGATTATATTCAAAGCGCTCGACCTGGCGTTCGACGCACATAACGGTCAAAAAAGGGTGTCGGGCGAGCCGTTTTTCCTGCACCCGTTTTCGGTTGCCGCAATTATAATCAAAATGGGAATGGACAGCGAATCGATTGCGGCGGCGCTGCTTCACGATGTTGTTGAAGACACCGAATACACCATTGAGGACATCAGAAAAATCTTCGGTCCCGACATTGAAATGTTGGTCGACGGGGTTACAAAACTCGGAAAAATTCCGTTTTCCACACACGAACAGCAGCAGGCGGAAAATGTCCGCAAAATGTTCATTGCAATGTCCGAAGACATCAGGGTAATTATCATAAAATTAGCCGACCGTCTGCACAATATGCGGACGCTCTCGTTCCTGCCGCCGCAAAAACAGAGGGATAAATCGCGCGAAACGCTTGAAATTTATGCGCCGATTGCCCACCGCCTCGGTATCCGCGCCGTCAAGGAAGAACTTGAAGATTTGGCGATATTCTATCTCGACCCGATAGCGTACAGGGAAATCGAACATCAACTGAATTTGAATAAAGATTACCGCGAAAAATTTTTGAAGAGTATTCAGGAAAAAATCAAAGCGCGGGTCGAAAAATATGTGCCCGATATTTATATTGAGGGCAGAATCAAATCTATTCACGGAATATACCGCAAAATGTATATTCAGGGCAAATCTTTTGATGAAATTTATGACATTTATGCTGTCAGAATTATAACCGACACGGTCAACAACTGTTATAATATTTTGGGACTTATGCACGATATGTTCCGCCCGCTGCCCGGCAGATTTAAAGACTATATCTCAACGCCGAAACCCAATATGTATCAGTCGCTTCACACCACCGTCATCGGCCGCGAGGGAATACCGTTTGAAATACAGATAAGGACCTGGGATATGCACCACACCGCCGAATACGGTATTGCGGCGCACTGGAAATATAAAGAGGGAATCAACCGCAACGACGCCAAAATGGAAAAGCGGCTTGAGTGGATAAGGCAAATTCTCGACAGCCAAAAGGATTCGGACGGCGACGATATTGTTCAGACCATAAAAACAGACCTCAACCAGGAAGATGTTTTTGCCGTTACACCTAAGGGAGATGTTATAAATCTGCCCGTCGGCTCAACGGTCATTGATTTTGCGTTTGCAATTCACACCGCCGTCGGCTGCAAGATGGTGGGCGCAAAGGTCAACGGAAAAATCGCGCCTTTGAGCCATCAGGTGTCAACAGGTGAAGTGATTGAAGTCATCACTTCGTCGCAGCCCGGCCACGGCCCCAACCGCGACTGGATTTCAATTGCCAAAACAAGCCAGGCAAGGAGCAAAATCAGGGCGTGGTTTAAAAAAGAAAAACAGCCCGAAAATATTGAAAACGGAAAACAGGAACTCGAGCACGAATTTTTGCGCAACAGAATTCGCCTCACCGACGAGGAACGCCGCGAATTTATCGGCGAACTCGCCAAACGCCAGCGGTTTGAAAATGTTAACGATTTCTTTGCCGCGATAGGCTACGGCGGAATAACGCTCCAAAAAATAATGCCGAGGGTGAAAGAACTCTACAACGCGCGCAAAAAAGCGCAGGAGACCCTGACGCCCGACGACTATATAACCGAGCATAAAACCTCAAAATCCCGCGAGGGCGTGGTGGTTGAAGGAATTGACAACTGCCTTATAAAACTTTCAAAATGCTGCGCGCCGCTGCCCGGCGATAACATCATCGGCTTCATCACGAGGGGGCACGGCGTTTCAATCCACAAGCGCGACTGCAACAATGTGCCGCGTGACCTTCAAAATTGCGAAGAGCCCGAGCGCTGGGTGAAGGCTTATTGGGATAAGTGCGACCTTAAACGCTTCAACACAAGCCTCACCATAACGGCGGACGGCAGAGACGGCATTGTGGCAGATGTGACAATGGCGCTTGCCGGAATGAGGGTTGCGCTTCACCAGTTCAATGCCCGCGAATTAAAGGACGGCACCTGCGTTATAACGCTCACCGTCAGCATTGACAGCACCGAGCATCTTCGCGCAATTTGTGCAAGACTTGAAAAAATAAACGGCGTATTCGGGGTTGAACGCACTGTTCAGTGACAATTAAAAACCGTGCCGCCGGGGGAGAATAAATATGCAACTGATAATCCAGCGGGTGGACCGCGCCGCCGTTTATGAAAGCGGGGCTTTGGCAGGCAAAATCGGCAAAGGCATTTTGATACTTTTGGGCGTTTTCGGCTATGACACAAAGGCGGACGCCGAGATATTGGCGAAAAAGGCGGCGAATTTACGCGTTTTTTGCGATGATGACGGCAAAATGAATTTGTCGCTGCTCGACCGAAATTATTCGGCGCTGGTTGTTTCGAATTTCACCCTGTGCGCCGACACAAGAAAGGGCAACCGCCCGTCGTTCATAAACGCAATGGAGCCGCAAGCGGCAAACGAACTCTATGAATATTTCATTGAGCGGCTCAAAAGCGAGGGCGTCGCGCAGGTGGAGCACGGCGTGTTCGGCGGCGATATGACCATTGACGCAAAATGTAACGGTCCGATAACCATAACGCTTGACAGCCTGACCTATAAAAAACCGCGAAACGCGAATTGAGTGTTTTGCCGCCCAAATTGTCTGTTTGACAAGTTTTGAAAAGGGGAAACGAAATGAAAATAACCGTTTTCAGCACAGGAATGATACATTCAAATTGCTATATCGCCGAAACCGAAACTTCGGCGGTCGTTGTCGATTGCGGCGGTCTTCCTCAGCCGCTTTGCGATTATGTTGATGAAATAAAACCCAGAATCAAAGCCGTGCTTTTGACCCACGGCCATTGCGACCATATTTCGGGCGCACCGAAACTGGCAAAAGAACTCGGCGTTCCGCTTGTCATTCACCGTGACGATTCGGCGGCGCTTTTTGATGAAAAACACGGGCTTTTCAGCCATCTCGGCAGATTTTACCCGTTCACAAAATATGAGGGCGAGCCTATTTTGGTGTCGGGCGGCGAGACGCTCCGATTCGGCGATATTACCGCCGAAGTTATCCACACTCCGGGGCACAGCGAGGGGTCGGTGTGCTATAAAATCGGCGATAAACTCTTCAGCGGCGACACTCTTTTCAATCTTTCGGTCGGCAGAACGGATTTTGAGGGGAGCGACCCCGAAAAAATGTCTGAGTCGCTCAAAACGCTTATGAAACTTCCCGATAATACAGAGGTTTTCCCCGGTCACGGAGAGAAAACGACAATCGGCTATGAAAGGCAGAACAACCCGTATATCAGTTTTGCTTAAAGGGAAAATTATGGATTTTGTTATCAAAGGTCACGAATTTAAATATGAACTTGAAAAGGTCGCGCGGCTTTTTATGCCGTTTGCAAAATTCAAATTTTGCGAATCGCGCGCCGATAATTCTAAGGCGTATATATTAACGGAGCGAGAGATTTCAGAGGGCGATTGCCGAATGACGGTTGAAGTTTCGGCAAATTCAAAAAAACGCACTCTGTGTGCAGCGGAAAAATATTCTCCGGAAGAAGTTGAAAAGCAAAGCGAACTCAAAATGGCTTTAATGCTTTATGAAATTCTTTGTGATATGACGGGTTACACCCCGCCGTGGGGGATTTTGACGGGAATCAGACCCGCAAAACTCTTTTCGAGACTTAAAGGAAAATACGGCACGGACGGCGCCAAAGAAAATTTCACGGAAATTATGCGCGTTTCGCCGAAAAAGGCGGACCTTTGCGCCGAATGTTTCGAAAGTGAGGAAAAAATCATCGCCCGCTCTGAGCCC
>CAVDRT010000035.1:0-5672 GCA_963611445.1 bacterium | reverse complement strand
GATTATGTCATTAGAAAATACGGTGCCGACCGTGTTTCGCAAATTGTCACTTTCGGCACAATGGCGGCGCGCGCCGCTGTAAAAGATGTCGGGCGGGCGATGGGGATTTCATATGCTGTCTGCGACCGCGTTTCAAAGTTGATTCCGAGACAAATCGGCGTGACTATCGAAAAATCATTGTCTGAAGTTAAAGAACTGAGAGAACTGTATGATTCCGATTTTCAAATCAAAGAATTGATTGACACCGCCATGCAGCTTGAGGGTATGCCGAGGCACGCTTCAAAGCACGCGGCAGGCGTTGTTATAACTGACAAGCCCATAGATTCATATGTTCCGCTGGCAACAAGTGAAGGAGCGGTTGTTGTTCAATATACAATGACAAATCTTGAATTGCTCGGACTTTTAAAAATGGATTTTCTGGGACTTCGCAATTTGACGGTTATCGACAATGCGGCAAAGGAAATCAGGAAAAAGAATCCGGATTTTGATATTGATAAAATACCGCTTGATGATCCCGAAACATTTTCAATGTTTTCGGCGGGATTAACGGAGGGCGTTTTTCAGTTTGAATCCGAGGGTATTAAAAATGAACTTTGCAAAATGAAACCGCAGAGAATAGAAGACCTCATAGCCCTTACTTCGCTTTATCGTCCGGGCCCTATGAAATCTATTCCGACATATATCGAGCGAATGCATAATCAGACGCTTATTAAATATGATACGCCGCTGCTCAGAGATATACTTGACGAAACTTACGGCTGTATTGTCTATCAGGAACAGGTAATGCAAATTTTCAGAAAACTCGCGGGCTATTCGCTCGGCCGTGCAGATATTGTCCGCCGTGCAATGTCCAAGAAAAAGCACGAGGTTATGCAACGGGAAAGAAACGCGTTCATATACGGAGATGTCGGTGATGACGGCCTCGGACCTGTGGGCGCCGTGAAAATGGGGGTTGACGCAAAAACTGCCGAAAAAATATTTGACGAAATGTCGGCTTTCAGTTCATATGCGTTCAACAAATCGCACGCCGCGGCATATTCTGTTGTTGCTTATCGAACAGCGTATCTTAAATGTCATTATCCTTCCGAGTATATGGCGGCGCTTCTTACAAGCGTGGTTGATAACATTGCAAAAATCACAGAATATATAAACGAATGTTTGAGACTTAAGATTAAAATTTTGCCGCCGAATGTCAATGAAAGCAATGTCGGATTCACTGTGTCCGATTTCGACGGCACTTCAATAAGATTCGGGCTTAACGCTGTCAAAAGCCTTGGCAATTCAATGATTGAAAAACTGATTAAAGAGCGAAATTCGGGCGGCAAATTCAGTTCAATGCAAAATCTTTTAGACCGTATGTGGGGACGGGATTTTAACAAACGCGCGGTCGAAAGTCTGATAAAGAGCGGCGCAATGGATAATCTCGGTGCGAACAGGCGGCAAATGCTGCAATCAATCGAGCCGTTGTTTGCGAAATTCGACAGCGACAAAAGAAGAACTGCTTCGGGTCAATTTGATATGCTCGGAATGATTGAAACCGAGCATTCCGAAAAATTCGAAATGCCAAATGTGGCGGAAATGCCGAAAGAAGAAATGCTTAACTTTGAAAAAGAGGTTACCGGTTTTTATCTTTCGGGTCACCCAATGCAGGACTATGAGAATTTTGCCGCGTCGCAGAGAACTGTCAAAATCTCGGAACTTTTCGGCGAAAATGCTTTACGGCTTGACGGAAAAAAGGTGACGCTTGTCGCCATGATAACCGCAATATCAAAAAAGCAGGCAAAAAACGGCTCAACAATTGCTTTTATAACGCTTGAGGATATATACGGAAGTATAAGAAGTATCGCCTTTTCCTCTGTTTATGAAAAAGCGTCCGATTTTCTGAAAACGGGTGCTGTTTACAAAGTTACGGGTAAAGTTTCGGTCGATGAAAATGACCGGGCGGAACTCGTCGCCGATAATTTTACACCTGTGCCGGACAGCGCGAAAAATTTTAAAAAAAGTGTCAAAAAAGGGCTTTATTTGCGTGTTGACAGCCTAAATGACGAACGGTTTTTAAAAGTGTCCGAAATTCTCACATCAGCCGTGGGCGATATACCGGTATATATAGTTTGTGTTTCCGATTCAAAAAGGCTTAAAGCGCCGTCGTATATGAATTTTTCCGGAAACCCCGAACATTTGAATGCCGTTTTGCATATTCTCGGAGCGGAGAATGTCAGGTATATTAAGTAAAATTTAAGTTTTTGGGTCGATTTTTTGCTTATTTTACTTGACACTGAAAAAATTTGTTATATTATAAATATAGACTTTTATTTTAAGGTGGTATATATATGTCAAAAGTAAAATGTATAGGTGTTTTGACAAGCGGCGGAGACGCTCCCGGAATGAATGCCGCAATCAGAGCGGTTGTCAGAACAGCTGTTTCAATGGGTATAAAGGTTTACGGTATTAAAAGAGGATATAACGGTCTTATCGACGGTGACATCGTTCCTATGGATGTTCGCACCGTTTCCGATATTATTCACAGAGGCGGAACAATTCTTTACACCGCCAGGAGCCCCAAATTCAAAACCGAAGAGGGAATGCAGCAGGCAATGGATAACTGCAAAAAGTTCGGCATTGAGGGCATTGTTGTCATAGGCGGTGACGGCTCTTACAGAGGGGCAAGAGACCTGTCTCTCCGCGGCGTTCCGTGCGTCGGTATTCCCGGCACGATAGATAATGACATTTCTTCAACCGAATATACCATTGGGTTTGACACTGCAATGAACACCGCTATGGAAATGGTTGATAAATTGAGAGACACAACACAATCACATGAGCGTTGCAGCGTTGTTGAGGTTATGGGAAGAAATGCGGGCTGGCTTGCTTTGCAGACCGGTCTTGCCGTCGGTGCAACTTCGATTTTGGTGCCTGAAGTTCCCGTTAATTTTGAAAAAGACATACTCACACCTATCAGAGAAAATATGAAAACCGGCAAGAAGCATTTCATTGTTGTTGTTGCCGAGGGTATCGGCAAGGTTGAAGAAATCGCCAAAGAAATTGAAGAAAAAACCGGAGTCGAATCCCGCGCGACCATTCTCGGTCATGTTCAGAGAGGCGGAAGCCCGACTGTCCGCGACAGGGAAGTTGCAAGCAGAATGGGATACCACGCCGTTAAACTTTTGAGCGAGGGAATCGGAAACCGCGTTGTCTCTCTTCGTTCGGATAAAATAGTCAATGATGATATTTTTGAAGCACTCAATATGAAGAAAAAGTTCGACTATGAAACTTTTGAAATATCAAAGACAATTTCAATCTGACATTTTTAGAGTATCTAAACTGAATTTTAAGCTGCATTTTGCTTTTGGCGTATAATGCAGCTTTTTTGTGTGAAAATTTTGTTAACCATTATGAGCGACGACAATCCGGAAAGCACCATTGATATGCCATTTCAGGCGGGTTCGGATGCGTGCGTTATGGTTAATGAAAAATTTGGCGAACAGATACTTCTTGATTATAAGCGTATTAAGTGTTATTATATTACAGACGGTAAAACCCGTGATTTTAGGAGTGAGTTTATGTATAAAATTGTCAGCAAAAAATCACTTAATCCCACAGTGACTTCAATGGAAATTGAAGCGCCGTTTGTTGCGGCAAAAGCCGAGCCTGGTCAATTCATTATTTTAAGAGTTGATGAAAACGGCGAGCGTATTCCTTTGACTGTTGCCGGATATGACCGCGAAAAAGGAACGGTCAGAATAATTTTTCAGATAGTCGGCGCAACAACCGCCGCGCTTAATCAAAAAAATGTCGGCGATTCTTTGCAAGACTTTGTCGGTCCCTTAGGTGTTGCCACGGAACTTGACGGTCTTAAAAAAGTTTGTATAATCGGCGGCGGCGTCGGTTGTGCAATTGCAATGCCGATTGCTCAAAAACTTCACGAAAACGGCGTTGATGTTACTTCGATAATTGGATTTAGGTCGCACGACCTCGTAATTCTCGAAGATGAATTTAAAAATGCGTCGAATAAATTGTTTGTAATGACCGACGACGGCTCATACGGAGAAAAAGGTAATGTATGTATGCCGCTTAATAAAATGTTGAATTCGGGTGAAAAATTCGACAGAATTATCGCAATCGGACCGCTGATTATGATGAAATTTGTTGTTGAAGCCGCAAAACCCACAGGAATACCTTGCACCGTTTCAATGAATCCGATTATGATTGACGGAACAGGTATGTGCGGCGGCTGCAGACTGACTCTTAATCAAGACGGCAGAAAAGTCACCAAATTTGCCTGTGTTGACGGTCCCGATTTCAACGGATATGAGATTGATTTTGACGAAGCAATGTCAAGAGGCGCTATGTATCGTGAATTTGAGCGTCACGCATATGAAGAAACCTGCAACCTTTTTAACAAGGAGTGATTAAAGGTATGACAAAACCCAATATGAATCCAAAGAAAAATCCAATGCCGTCACAGGAACCGTCGGTTCGCGCCCATAATTTTTTTGAAGTGACCACGGGATATTCCGAAGAAACGGCAATTGACGAGGCACTTCGCTGCCTGCATTGCAAGACAATGCCGTGTGTTTCGGGCTGCCCCGTAAATATTCATATTCCCGAATTTATCGAAAAGGTAAAAGAGGGAAAATTCGAAGAAGCGTATCAAATAATCCACAAAACCTCTTCATTGCCTGCGGTGTGCGGACGCGTTTGCCCCCAGGAAACACAGTGCGAATCTAAGTGTGTGAGAGGAATAAAAGGCGAGCCGGTCGGAATCGGCAGACTTGAGCGTTTTGTTGCCGATTGGCACAACGCACACAGTGATTCCGCACCGCACATTGAAAAACAAAACGGTCATAAAGTTGCTGTTGTCGGGTCAGGTCCTTCAGGGCTCACCTGCGCAGGGGATCTTGCAAAAAAAGGCTATGCTGTCACGGTTTTTGAAGCGCTTCACACCGCCGGCGGCGTGCTGGTCTACGGTATTCCGGAGTTCAGGCTGCCGAAATCCATTGTTCAAAAAGAAATCGACAATCTCAAAGAAATGGGTGTTGATTTTGAAACAAACATTGTCATAGGCAAAACTTTGACGGTCGATGAATTGTTCGAGAACGGATATGAAGCTGTTTTCATAGGCTCAGGTGCGGGACTTCCGAATTTTATGGGAATACCGGGAGAGTCTCTCAATGGCGTTTATTCGGCAAATGAATTTTTGACTCGTTCAAACCTTATGAAAGCGTATGAAAACAATCCCGTAACGCCGATTATGAAAGGCGGCAAGGTCGCCGTTGTCGGCGGCGGAAATGTGGCAATGGACGCCGCAAGAACTGCTCTGCGCCTTGGCACCGAAAAAGTTTATATAATTTACCGCAGGTCAATGGAAGAATTGCCCGCAAGACGCGAAGAGGTTGAACACGCAGAGGAAGAGGGTGTGGAATTCAGACTGCTCAACAACCCTGTTGAAATTATCGGATATTCAAATCCCGACGACCGACGCGACCCCAAAAACGGCTTTGTTAAGGCGATAAAATGTATCAAAATGGAACTCGGAGAGCCTGATGAGCGCGGCAGGCGGAGACCTGTTCCGATTGAGGGCAGCGAATTTGTTCTTGATGTTGACACTGTTATCATTTCAATCGGTACTTCACCCAATCCGCTTATCAAATCCACCACAAAAGGGCTTGAAG
>CAVDRT010000034.1:0-2203 GCA_963611445.1 bacterium | reverse complement strand
CTTTGCA
Organism: bacterium; assembly: GCA_963611445.1. Lineage (GTDB taxonomy): Bacteria > Bacillota > Clostridia > Oscillospirales > Acutalibacteraceae > CAVALG01. The sequence goes on along the minus strand of CAVDRT010000034.1, from coordinate 2,196 downwards.
GTTTTATTTCATTCATTCTTTGGTCAATGTCGTCGTTCAACGGCTCGTCCTTTGCGATTTGCGGCAAAACGGTTTCATCGGTCAAACGAAATATCATCACGCCGATGCTGCCCATACTCTCGGAACTGGGATTTAAAAGCAACTATTCACCGTCCCGCTCGGAACTCAGCCTCTCGCTCGGTCCGCACGAAAATAAATATTGGCTTTTCGGCGGCCGCGACGAATCATCGGCGGCGCTGATACAGGGAATCACACTTTCGGGCGTTATGTTCGATGAAGTTGTGCTTATGCCGCGTTCATTTGTTGAACAGGCTCTGGCACGATGTTCCGTTTCGGGTTCAAAATTCTGGTTTAACTGCAACCCCGGCAATCCGTCACACTGGTTTTACACCGACTGGATTAAGAAGCATAAAGAGAAAAATGCGCTTTATCTGCACTTTACGATGGGGGAAAACCCCTCGCTTACGAAAAAAATGCTCAAAAGATACGAGCGGCTTTATACCGGTGTGTTTTATGAGCGGTTTGTGCTCGGAAAATGGGTTGCCGCCGAGGGTTTGGTTTACCCGATGTTTGATGATTCGGTCAAAGGCGAGCCCGACGGAGAATGTGAAAGTTTCTTTATATCCTGCGACTACGGAACCGTGAATCCCTCGTCTTTCGGACTTTGGGGATTTAAAGACGGGGTGTGGTACAGGCTGTCGGAATACTATTACGATTCAAAGGTACAGGGCGAACAAAAAACCGACGAAGAACACTATGAAGCGCTCAAAAAACTGGCGGGCGGCAGAAAAATAAACGCCGTTATATGCGACCCGTCGGCAGCTTCATTCATCACGCTCATAAAGCGAAAAGGAGAATTTCGGGCAATGAAAGCCGACAATGATGTGCTTGACGGAATAAGGCGTGTTTCGGACGCCATCAAAACCGGGAAAATACGCATTTCGCCCTCCTGCCGTGATATTATCAGAGAATTTTCGCTTTATCGCTGGGACGACAGCAAAGGAACGGATACCGTCAAAAAAGAAAACGACCACGCAATGGACGATATGAGATATTTTGTTTCCACCGTGCTTTATTCCCGAAAAAACTACCCGATTGCGGCGGCGGTCAGGCGGTCGGTTTAACCGCACACATACCGCCCGTAACGCGAATTTGCCGTTTGCTCTTTTAATCTGCTTTAAATGCCCTTCCGATACCCTTCTTTTACATATATAAAAACTCAAAAGGTGGTGTTAAATCTGAATTTATTTTCAAAAACGCGCCCCGACAAGGCGCCCCGAAAACACCGCGCCGTTGTACAAACGGTTGCAAAACCCCAAGGGATAAAAGGAATTCCCCTTTTTGAAACAATGGGTGCAAAAGCAAAAATGTTCAACGCCGTCAGAAATACCGTTCCGGTCATAGACGCGGCAATACTTAAAATCATTCGGCTTATGGGCGACATACAGGTTGAATGTTCCGACAAAAATGCCGAGCGCGCCTTAAAACGGTTTCTTAAAACCGTTCCGACGGGGCCTGTTTCCTCAGGAATACAGAGTTTTATTTCAAGTTATCTTGACAGTCTTTTGACCTACGGCAATGCGGTCGGAGAAATGGTCATCGGCAGCAAAAGCGGTGCTTTAATCGGATTGCTTAACGCGCACCCCGAAGATGTCACCCTCAAAATCGAAGACGACCCGTTTAACCCCGCGGTCTACATCAATGATGTCGCGGGCTCGTCGCCTGCTCCTTATCCCGAAAGGCTGCTTATAAGTTCCTTAAACCCGAATCCCGAAAATCCGCTCGGGCGTTCACTGCTTGACGGGCTTCCGTTTGTCAGCGAGATACTCACGAAAATATTCGAATGTATCGGAACAAACTGGGAACGCGCCGGAAATGTGCGCTATGCCGTTACATACAACCCCTCGGGCGACAACGGCATAATCCCCGAAGACTGCGCTTCGAAAATCGCGGGCGAATGGTCCGCCGCCATGAACGACAAAGGCTGCGTCAGAGATTTTGTCGCCGTCGGCGATATCGGGATAAAGGTCATAGGCTCCGACAGCCAAATTCTCGATTCCAAAATTCCGGTTGAGCAAATGCTTCAGCAAATTGTCGCAAAAACGGGCATACCGCCCTTCCTGCTCGGGCTTTCGTGGTCAACCACCGAGAGAATGTCTTCTCAGCAAGCCGACATTTTGACAAGTGAACTTGAAT
>CAVDRT010000033.1:0-5192 GCA_963611445.1 bacterium | reverse complement strand
TTATAACAGTATGTTCAAGTGATTTGGATATAAATACACTAAATGAGCATAAAAAAAGACAGCCACCGAAAAAGTGAACTGCCCCATATTGTGCAGACAGTACAAAAACAGCCTAATTGGTAGAAAATTAAATTTTAAGCAACAAACTGATTTCGTTTTTCAAGTGGACGGGTCAAGCAAATCGAGCACATAAGGGCCGAGCATAATCCCGGTCGCAAGCATTCCGATAATTTGCGGCAGGCGGAGTTTTTGACAAATTGCCGCCGCCGACAGCCCAATTAAAAATACAAGTGCGAGTGATGTCAACATAAAAAAATCCTCCCAAACGCAGAAAAGCCGACGCTTTCTGCAATCAAAATGCAGAAGTCATCAGCTTTAAAGGCGGTTTTAGCTTTCGCTAAGGGAGAACTTCATTCCCCGATATGTAATGATTATACTCAAATTGCAAGGGCTTTTGTGATTTCGGCAAAAAGCAGTGAAATTTTCGATGCCGAAACGCCTGAACGGTTTTGCTTATTTGAGTGCAATCAGTGCCGCATTATTTCCTCTTTTTCCGCCCGTTGCCCTGTGGGAATGGAACATATCACAGTGGCATTTTGTGCAAAGGTCGGAAACGGTGATATTTTCTTTCGGAACGCCCGCACCTATTAGTATCAGTTCGTTGGTTTTTTGCAGGTCGATGTTATATTTGCCGTTTTCGCGGAATTCGCAAATTTCGTTTATATCAATGCCGTCAATTGCGGCAAATTCTTCAAACACGGGGCGGTCGACCTCAAAACAGCAGCGGCGAATCGACGGCGCAATTCCAACCAGAATATTTTTGGGGTCGCAGCCGAATTCATTTTGCATTTTTTGCACGGTGAGCGCGCCGATTTTCCCCACCGTTCCGCGCCAACCGGCGTGCGACGCCGCAACAACGCGCTTTTCGGGGTCGGCAAAAAGCAGAGGAACGCAATCGGCATATTGTGTGACAAGCACAATCCCCGGAACATTTGTCACAAGCCCGTCGACATTGTCATAGTCGCGCTCGCGGAAAATTCCTTTTCCGATGTCCTCTTCGGTCACGGTTTTGAGATTTACGGTGTGGGTCTGGTGCGAAAGCACGCATTTGTTGACATCAACGCCTATCGCGCCGCAAATGCGTCGATAATTTTCAAGCACATTTTCACGGCTGTCTCCGTTTGTGAAACTTGTGTTCACGGTGCTGTAGATGCCGCTGCTCACACCGCCGAGCCTTGTGGTGAATGCGTGGCGGACAACACCGCAGTTGTCAAACGACGGAAAAGTTATATAAGTCACACCGTTTTTTTCGTTGATATTAAGTGTATTTGAAGTCATAATAATCTCCGTTTGTACTAAAATTTCGGAAACAAATATATTTCGTTTTATTTTTCGGAAGAAATCTTATATTTTCGCCCGTTGCTTACAACCGAAACAGTTCCGTTTTCGTCGGTGCGCCAAATGTCCGCACCGATTTTTTCATATCTTTCGACGACTTCTTCGTGAGGGTGCCCGAAACTGTTGTCAAGCCCGCAGGAAAACACAACGGCAGAAGGTGAGACCAACTTCAAAAATTCCGCAGTGTTTGAGGTCCTGCTGCCGTGGTGACCGGATTTGATGACATCTGCGCCGACATCATAGCCGTCTGCCAAAATCTGCTCTTCGTTGCGTGCTTCAGCGTCGCCCATAAACAGGAAATCCGTATTCCCGAAACTGAGTTTGAGCACAGCCGAATAAAGATTCATTTCGCTGTATTTTTCAAAAGCCGGAGAAATGCACCGAAGCGTTATGCCGTTTTCCTTTATGATATATGTGCCGGCGGTCAATTCTTTTGCGGTTTTGCCCCGGTTTACAACCGCCGTCAGCAAATTTTCATAAGTAACCGTTGTCGGAACATCTGACGGCGGGATATATGGCATATATATTTCGCCGACCTCGAAATTGTTTATCACATCGTCAAGTCCGCCGATGTGGTCTTCGTGCGGGTGGGTCGCCACGACAATATCAAGTTTTTCAATGCCGAGGTTTTGAAGATATGACACCAAATCATACGCAGCCGAGGCAGGCCCGCCGTCGATTATCATATTTCTGCCGTCGGGAAAGCGGACAAGCTCGCTGTCGCCCTGACCGACATCAATATAATCTATTTCAAGGTTGCCGCCGGGCATTTCGGCAACGGTGCTGTTTCTCGCCCCGTCGGCGTTCTGAAAACTTAAATCGATAAAATCGCACCCCGAACACGCGGCGGCCATTAAAACGGCAGCCAAGGCGCACGAAATCAAATTTTTAAGTTTTTTGCTGACAGTGGGCATTGAGACAAATCTCCTTTCGGCGGTCTCCCTGAAAAGGTCAAAGCACACGGGGTGACGCCGTGTGCCCTGCCTGAATTTAAAACAAATCAGATGTTTAAAAGTATCTGAACTTTACCTTTTCCCTCAATCATATCCCAGGGAACAATGTTGCCCTCAAGTTTTTTGCCGTCGATAAACAGTCCCTTTTCGTCTGCCTTTGCAACTGCGATTTCACATTCGGTTCCGCGGCAGGCTCTCTTCATTTTGAAACCGTTCCAATCCGACGGAATCTGCGGCTCAACCCTGAGTCCTGCGAGTTCGGGTCTGACACCGAGAATATACTGCGTTGCGGCAACATACATCCAGGACGCCGTTCCGGTGAGCCAGGAGTTCACACAAGCGCCCGCCCTGTCGTGCGGGGGTGCGAGCATTGTCTGCGAATAAACATACGGCTCGGTCATACACTTGTCCGCAATGTCATTGCGTTTTATCGGGAGGCTGACGGTGTAGCACTTATATGCGTCGTCGGCGCGGCCGAGAAGTGACAGCGCAATGATTGCCCAGGTGTTCGCGTGGAAGAAATATCCGCCGTTTTCGCGCGCGCCGGCAGGGAACATATAGTACCATTTTTTTGCAATGTCAAAGCCCTGAGACGCCGGATAATGCGAAACGATTCCCATTTCTTTTAAAAGATATTTGAGAACATTGTCGAACATCGTGTTTGCCTGTTCTTTGCTCGGCAAACGGCTGAGCACCGCCCAGGACTGCGGATTGAGATAAATTTTGTTCCATTCGTCCTCGTGTGTTCCGTATTTTTCGCCGCTCGGAGTAAACGCGCGGATAAACCATTCGCCATCCCATATTGTATCAAGTTTTGAACGGCAATATTCATAGATTTTTTCAACTTTTTCTTTGCGCTCTTTGAGGTCAAGGAATGAATAAAGTTCGCGGAGTTCATATGCCGCGTGCGCCAACTGGAAGAACACAAAGGTCGATTCGGCAGGTCTTCCCTCGGGGTCGTTGCTTATCGGCCAAAGACTGTCGTTCCAGTCGTTGCCGAGGAATTTCGGTATTCCGTGCGGACCGAGATTTTCCATTGTGAATTCAAGACCTTTTTCAAGGTGGTCAAGCACGGTGGCTTCGCCGCCGTCGGCATAAGGCACAACTTCGTCCAAGAAAGCATAATCGCCCGTTTCTTTAACATAACTTGTCACGCTGAATGTCGACCAAAGGTGGTCGTCGCTTCTGCTGCCGCCGACCGATTGACCCGTGGAGGGATAATAAACCGTTCTGGCGTTTCCGTTGTTTTTCTGAATTGACAAAAGCAGTTTGATTCTGTTTTTCGCCTGTTTGGGGATTGAGTGAATAACGCCGAGGACATCCTGCATACTGTCGCGGTATCCGAAACCGCGGTCAACTCCGCGCTCATAGATTGAAATAAATCTTGACCAATCGAAAGTTGTCCTCGTCTGGTATGAATGCCAGATGTTGAGCATTGTGTTGATGTCGTCATTCGGGGTTTCAACCTGCAATTTGTTGAGATGTTCTTCCCAGGCGGCGTTTATCGCGGCGAATGCTTCGCGCCTTTTTTGGGGGTCGAGCGCTTCTTTGATTTGCGGGTCAATATCTTTTTTGAATTTGGTTGCGCCGAGAGTGTAAGCCGCATTTTTCTTTTCGTGTGCGCCGAGCGTCAGTTCGGAACAAAGCACGCCCACGGCAAAGTCGGAATGCATAGCGCTGTTGCGGCAAACGCCCGTGTCAAGCACCTGCGGGTTGGATTCGTCGCGATATTGTCCGATAAATTCGTTCTGGCTGCAATCATATCCGCAAATCGGCAAATCGGTTGAGATATAACTGAACATATCTTCACCCAAAATCTGTTTTGCCGAAGAATCGCAAATTATTTTATCACCGTGGAAATCGCACATCAGCGCCATTATTTCCCAGTGGCAAAGCATATCAAACTGGGCGTGATGATAACTGAATTCGACATAGGAATAAAGTTTGAGGTTTCGGGGCTTGTCCGAAAGGTTTTCAATCTCAACCTCCCAAATTTCATAGTGCGCGCCGAGCGGAACATAGTAGGTCACCGTGGTTTTAATATCATTGTATGTACCGGTGATTTTGGTGTATCCGAGGCCGTGGCGGCACTCATAAAACTGCATATCTTTCATAACCGGCTGCCAGGTGGGCGACCAGTATTCTCCCGTGTCCTCGTCGCGGATATAGATATATCTTCCGGGACGGTCAATCGGGCGGTTGGTGAATTTATAGCGTGTTACTCTTCGATTTGAGGGGTCGCAGTCAAAAGAGAGACCGCCTGCCGTTGCCGAGATTATTCCGCCGTATCCGCCGTTGCCGAGGTAGTTCATCCACTGTGTGGGTGTGTCGGGTCGGGTGATGACATATTCGCGGTGCGCGTTGTCAAAATATCCGTATTTCATCAAACTTTTCTCCTTAAATGTAATTTGTGACAGGCGCGCGGTTTTCCGCCGCCCGAAGTTTTCTTCACAGAGTTTATTAAACCATATATTCCCGATTTTTGCAATAAGGTTTTGACAAAAAATACTCCCGATTTTTAAATCGGGAGTAATTACACTAGATGTTAGACACTAGACGCTAGATGCTAGACAAAGCAGCCGTCGGTTTGTACTTTCTGCTGTCGGCGCACCCACAATGGCTCCCTTCTTTTTGACGCAAGTCAAAACAGAGGGGAGCTGTCAAACTAGATGTTAGACTTTAGATGTTAGATTTTAGACACGGCAGCCGGTGGTTTTATACTTTTCGCCGACAGCGCATAAACCCCATAGGCTCCCTTCTTTTGCGTTAGCAAACAGAGGGGAGCAGTCAAAACGAAGTTTTGACTGAGGGGTATTTACATTTGTCTAGCGTCTAGCATCT
>CAVDRT010000032.1:0-2873 GCA_963611445.1 bacterium | reverse complement strand
CGGTTGAAAGTCTCGGAATGTATGCTATTCAGTGGAACTGCGACAGTCTCGATTGGCAGGACTCGGCAACTACCGAGAGCATTACCCGAAGAGTCACCGAAAAGGCGACAAACGGAACGATTATTCTTTGCCATAACGACGCAAAATACACTCCGTCGGCATTGCCTGCAATTCTTGAAAAACTTCAGGGCGACGGCTATGAATTTGTGCTGATTGAAGATTTGATTTATAAAGACGGATTCACGATTGACAATGCGGGAATCCAAATCAAAAATCCCGACGCCGAAAGCGCGGATAAGAAAAGCAAGGAAACCGCCGATGCACAGAAAAACGGCGGGCAAAAGGCCAAAAACTAAACAAAAGCACCCTTTCGGGTGCTTGACAAAAATTCAGATTATGATATAATATAAGTGAAATAAGGCAAACCGATAGACGGTTAGCCTACTGTTTTAACGAATAACCGCAAAACTTTGGTAGGGTTGGGCGGTTATTTTTTTATGCTCAGTATGTAGCCGGTGGCCACAATCAGAATTAAAATTATTAAATAATAGTATTCCATAGCATCACCCCCTAACTTAATGTCAAGAGGCAAATACCCCTTGAAAATCAAAGGGCTAACCGCCTACCGTTGTAAGGCTCACCTTATTCCGGTCGTCATTATAGCATATTCCGACAATATTCTCAATAATGAAAATTCAAAACTTTTTGCCCGAATGTTGCTTTTTCTTTGACGCCCCGAAAACCGATTTCAGATATACGGCAGACAAAAAGCACCCTTTCGGGTGCTTGACAAAAATTCAAATTATGATATAATATAAGTGAAATAAGGCAAACCGATAGACGGTTAGCCCTTGGTTTTGGTTAAGAAATAACCGCGACTTTGGAGAGAGCGGTTATTTCTTTTTTGTTATGTCTATAACAAGTGCTATAACAGAAACAAGCAAAGTAAGAAGCAAAAACAACTCACTGTATGTAATCATCAGCACCGCCCCCTTTCACAGAGGGCGAAAAGTGCCCTCAAAATAAAAGAGGGCTAACCGCCTACCGTTGTAGGCTCACCTTATTCCGGTCGTCATTATAGCATATTCCGACAATATTCTCAATAATGAAAATTCAAAACTTTTTGCTTTTAAGGCGTGCGGTGTTCGACTCTCGCCGGCCTAACGCTTAATATCCGACTTTCTTAAATCGTCCGTGAGGGATTGCAGGTTCGCAATTTGCCTGTCGGTGAGGCCTGTGACATCGAGCGTCCGTTTTTCGTCAAGCCCCAAAAGATAGTCGCAACTGACCGAAAAACGGTTGGCGATTTTAACTATCATATCGACCGACGGCTGAATATTGCCGTTTTCCCAGTTGCTCACGCTCTGCTTAGTTATATTGAGCGCTTTTCCAAATTGAACCTGATTCATACCGAGCGACAAGCGCAATTCTTTTAACCGCTGTCCGAACATAAACTTTTGCACCCCGTTAGCATCTAATATCACAATACTATTGTACAAAATTACATTGACACTATTAAAATACTATAGTACAATTATATTTGACCAAGGCGAATATGTTTATGGGGTGGGGAATTAAATATGTATTGTAAAAATTGCGGACAAAAACAAAGAAATGACGCGACCTATTGCACCGAATGCGGAGAGCCGCTTGAGCCGAAATATTACGGCGGTGCTCAGCCGTCGGCAGAGGGAAGATACACGGCGCCTGACGATTCTTCGAGTGTCGCAATGGGGATTTTGGGATTTTTAATTCCCCTTGTCGGGCTGATTTTGGGATTGGTTTATTACGATGAACGCCCGAAAAGGGCGAAATCCGCCTTTAAAGGCACCTGTATCCGAGTGGTTGTCAATTTCGTTGTTGGAATAATCTTTTCTGTTTTGACATTGACCGGTTCGCTCATGATTATGAAAAACATTCCGGAAGTTATCAACAAATTGGAATCGCAGGTTTCTTCCTCATACGGCAGTGAAGACGGGGGCGGCACCGAGGGGATTTTGGCGAAATATGCCGATGTTTCGTTCGGAAACTTTGAGGTCACGGACGGCGGTTACGGGATAAAGAACACCTGCCTTGATGTCACGGTGAAAAACAAATCAAGCGAAACAAAGACTTATACCGTGACGATCGAAGCGGTCGACAGCAGCGGCGCAAGGCTTGAAACAGATATGGTTATTGCGTACAGTCTGACTGCGGGTCAGGAAGTGAAACTCAAAGCATTTGAATATGTCGAATCGGACAAGATTGCCGAATTGAAAAGTGCGCAGTTTAAGGTTTTGGAAATTCAAATGGTATAACATTCGAGGGGGGCAGTGCCGCACACTGCCCACGAAGTATATATATGGCTGTCGTGAAAAAATTTTTTCTTGCAAAATCGGGCGGTTGGTGTTATACTTTCTTTGTGCAGTCGGGCAAAACGCTTGCCTGACGGAAGTTAAAAAACTGTGATGAAGAAGAGTAGAAAAAACGCCCGCTTAAAGAGAGCCGCGGCCGACAGGCTGAAAGCCGCAGCAAGATGTGCCTTTTCGAAGTTCGCTTCTGAGTTTTGCCGCCCAAGTTTTGTCGGTTTCGGGCTTTATGTGTAAGCGGCAGCGTATTTCCGGCGTTAACGGTTTTCACAAGTGCCCGATTTATCGGGAATTTGGGTGGTACCGCGGAGCATTGAATTTTTGAGCTTCGTCCCTTTCGGGACGGGGCTTTTGTTTTTGTGGGGTGAAGATTTGAAAATGGACCTTTATTCTGCCCGCAACTCCGACAAAAAAACGGGGCTCGGCAGAAAAATTATAGACACAGCCGCTTTTGTTGCGGCAGGCGTCCTTTTCGGGATAATTTCCAAGGAGATTTTGGCGCTGCCTCTCGATATGGGCTTGTGG
>CAVDRT010000031.1:0-2339 GCA_963611445.1 bacterium | reverse complement strand
ACTATAAAAAATCGACCGCTCTTGACATTGTGAACGGAAAGACAGAAAAAATCGATCTCCCGAAATCGGATGTGCTTTCATTCCGATTTGAAAACGGCTGCAAGGCAATCATCCGTCCCTCGGGAACAGAGCCGAAGATAAAGCTTTATATCTCCACGGTTGCCGATACAAAGGAAAAAGCAACGGAAATTGCCGCAATCGTAGGGCTGAGTACAGCAATGGCCGCAACCGCCGAAATGATTTTTGCAATGGTATAAACTGTTTGCGGCAAAAGGCTCACGGTACCGGTGAGGACAAAATCAAGGTCGCTCGTCAGCCTGTTCACAACTTCGCCGGAATGAAATCTTCTCAAATAAGCATATTTTTTTTCGGTATAGGACGCATATATTTCCGATTGCAGTTTGTTTTCGATTTTTCCGTTCAAATACGCCGTCAACAAATTATCAACAATCCGCAGCAAAACCTGAGCCAGCAGCAATACGCCGATTTTTATACATTCAATGACGATTTTTCCATCGGTCTCGCCTGTTGCAACATCAATGATGTCTTTTGAGAAGAGCGCCAGCACAACAAAACTCACGGAATAAACGCCCTCAAGAACGGTTTTTATCAAAATCGCAGGGAAATATTTCTTTATTTTGTTATAAATCCACTTAACTGTTTTATTTTTCATTTCTCCGGTTAAACTCCGAATAGTTTTTTTAGAAAACGTTTGATTTTTATGCCCGCTTTTTTGAAATACATCCACACAACCCTTATTGGATATGTCAACCTGTTTAATACGATATAGACCTTATAAAAACGGTTTTTTTCGCAATCGATAAATTTACTGCCTCTGTAAAATCCCGTCAGTATTCCGATTATGTCGTCATCGGTTATACCGTATTCTTTGCAAAGGCAATTATCGCCGCGGATTATATAGTTGCCGTTTTTAATGGCAATTATCCTGTGCATAACCAATGATTTATCGCTTTTCCGGACATAAACCGGGACATCATTGACTTTGAAAGGGCGTGACGGTTTTTGCACAATAATCGGGTCTTTACAGTATCTGAGCATGGGATACATACTGGTACCGACCGGTTTTGTAAGCACCCAACCGTTTTGATCAAGCTCGTTTTTTATTGTTGAATATGATATATCGCTCATTATTCCAAAATTCCGTATTCTTTAACGCTCTTGATGAAATTTTCGATAGTTTCGCGTGCCTGCTCCTCGGTCGCGTCATATTCTTTCAAAAAAGCCGCAACCAGTTCTTCAAGCGATATATCATTTTTAAGCAAGTTAAAAATAAATTCTCCGCTTCCTCCGAGTTTTATCATTCCGTTAAATTCGCGGGAGTTTTTGCCGACGGCAACCGCAACCGTCTGACCTGCGACATTTCTCACAGCAAAATCATATTTCAGTTTCATAATTGTTCCTCCGAAGATATTTATTCGATTATTTCTTTATACGCCACCTCGGCGGCGTTAACGGTCGGATTGCATTTAATCAGCCACAAATTGCAAAAGCCGAGAAGTTTGTCCACCATATCGAGGACATCCAATGTTCCCAAAGCGTCCTCAGGTAAATAAACCTGATTCATCACTCTGTCAAGCGCCTGAGATTTTTCAAGCCTTTCAACACTGTTGTTTTCTGCTCTTTCTATAAAGCACAAATCCGTGAGCACAGCTTTTGTCTTGGTGCCGTAATTTTCTTTGCCGTTGTACGGCGTTCCGTAAGCAATGGGTTTTCCGCCGTCAATTTTTATGAGCGGTTTGTCACCGTTGACAACAGTGAGTTTATCTCCGAGAAATTGCCGCCACATACGCATATGCGTCGTCTTGCCGGTGCCGCTCAATGCCAAAAGGCACAAACAGCGGTTGCTCACAGAAAAAACGGCGCCGTGAAGCATAAACACATTGAATTCGTGCGCTTTTTCGACTATTTTTCTGTAAATGCAAATTTCTTCAATATAGCCGTCCGAAAAATTTTCAGCCACCTCCGGCTCGGCAACAGACCTCTCTTTTTTAATATCCTCGTCACTCACTGTTACTTCAAAGTCAAAGTTTTCACCGTCAGCCAAGTATTCCGCCGCAAGCCTTTCAAACGATTTATATTTGTTGTTTATTTTAACCCGCATTCCGGCAAATTCATATATCGCCATCGTGACACCTCATAAAAGTATTGACCAACAGCAAATAATTACTATATAATCTTTGTAAGTATATCATATTTTTGAATAATTGTCTATATTTTCGCAAAAATTTAATTATCGGACAAATTCTTGCATTTTTTTGAAATTATGTATGTGTTAAAATGATGTGACCCAATAAGAAGAGAAGTTAACATCCAAATAT
>CAVDRT010000030.1:0-2251 GCA_963611445.1 bacterium | reverse complement strand
TGTCGACATAACGGGCGGCGCGGCGGATATTGAAAATAAAATCCTGAGGGCTGTGGGAAACCCCCGACGGCGATTCGGCGAAGACGCGCTGAGAATTATGCGGCTTTTCAGATTTTCGGGGGAACTCGGTTTCAAAATTGAGGGCGACACGCTGTCGGGTGCTCTTTTCAAAAAAGATTTGCTTTCAAACATAAGCCGCGAGCGCATATATTCCGAACTTTCCCGACTGCTTGTAAGTCCCGACCCCACTGCGCTCAATCCGCTTTTAAAATCGGGCGGTCTTGACTTTTTGGGCGTGAACAAATGCGCTCTTGATGACAAAATCAAAGAAATCCCGCCCCTTCTTCCGCTGCGGACGGCGGTTTTTTGCGATATGACCGAGGCATTGCCCGAAAGACTTTTAAAGGCGCTTAAATGTGACACGAAAACGCTCCGAAAAGCCGAAATTTTTTATGAACTGCTCGGCGGCGCGCCGAAAAAATATTCCGATTTCAAACGGATTTTTGAAAAACTCGAATTTGATGAATGGAAAGCCCTCGCGGCGGCGTTGGCGGCGATACACGGTGAGAATTTCAAATACATCACCGACTACGCCGAAAAAATCATCAAAAACAACGAGCCGTATAAAATCCAAATGCTTGCGATAAACGGCGATGATGTTAAAAAACTGGGATTTAAGGGCAAAGAAATCGGAAAAGCGCTTGAAAATTGCCTTTCTCTGTGCCTTGAAAAACCGAGCGAAAACAAAAAAGACGCGCTGATTGAATATCTTCTTAATCACTAAAACGAAAACACCTCATAAAATGTAATTGAAAACATTTCGAGAGGTGTTTTTCTTTGCAAACAAGGGGTTTGCGGTGACGCACGGGAAAGGGGCGCTAAACTTATGAATTTCGGCATAATCGGCGGCGATAACCGTCAGCTTTTCATTAAAAAATTTCTCGAAAACAAGGGTTACGAGACACGCACTTTCGGTTGCGTCGGCGAGGAGGCGGATAATGCCGCGTTTGATTGTGACGCCGTTATTTTCCCAATGCCTTTGAGCCGTGACGGCGTGACACTGAACGCTCCGAGCCTTGAAGAAAAAATCCCGCTTTTAGACATTGTTTCCCGATTGCGCCCCGAACAAACGGTGTTCGGCGGATTTTTCCCCGAATGGCTGCGCCGCGAACTGCTTAATCGGAAAATACGGTTTTTTGACTATGGCGAGAGTGAATATCTCACACGGCTCAACGCCGTTTTGACCGCCGAGGGAGCGGTTGCCGTTGCCGTGTTCAGCACGCCGCGGTCAATTTTTGAATCGAAATCGCTTGTGGTGGGATTCGGGAGAATCGGAAGAACTCTTGCAAAATATCTTTCGGCGCTCGGCGCTCGGGTCACGGTGAGCGCCCGAAAAGAATCGGATTTTGCGGACATCAGAGCCTGCGGATTTTCGGCGATAAAAACCGCCGACATAGCAAATTTCGCCGAAGAATTCGACCTTATATTCAACACCGTTCCGGTTGAAGTCTTTAAAGATTCGGCACTTCAAAAAATAAACCCCGACTGCGCTTTGATAGAACTTGCTTCCGCGCCCGGAGGAGTTGACAAAAAAGCGGCGAAAAAGCGAAACACCAAAATAATCAATGCGCCGTCGCTGCCCGGAAAATATTCCCCCGAAAAGGCGGCAAAAATCATTTTCGAATTTATTTCAGACAGAATTTAGACAGGCGGAAGCCAAACACCGCACGGTGTTCGGCTCTTTAGCCCGATAACCATAACGCAGCAGCCCCACAACGCCCTCTTCGCCGCAAAGAATCGGCTCGGCGCTGCTGACATTTCGGCGGCAGAACGGAGACAGATTATGAAAGGAACAAGAATCGGATTTGCAATGTGCGGCTCGTTTTGCACCCTTTCGGAAGTTTTGAGGCAACTTAAAATTTTCAAAGAAAAAACAGGCGCCGAAATTTTCCCGATTATGTCGCCAATCGTCTATTCAACCGATACACGATTCGGGACAGCGGAACATTTCAGAACACTCACAGAGGAAATCTGCCAAAACAAAATCATTCACACCGTGGACGAAGCCGAGCCGATAGGCCCCAAAAAACTGCTCGATTTGCTGATAATCGCGCCGGCAACCGGCAACACCCTCGGAAAACTGGCAAACGGAATCACCGACACATCGGTCACTATGGCGGCGAAAGCCCATCTTCGCAACGAACGCCCCGTTTTGCTTGCGGTTTCGACCAACGATTCACTCAGCGGTTCG
>CAVDRT010000029.1:0-6656 GCA_963611445.1 bacterium | reverse complement strand
AAATTATATCTTCGGGTGTTGTGAGTTTTATGTTTTCGGGATCGCCCTCGACCAGTTTTGTCGGTATCCCCTCGGCGGCAAGGACCGAACAGTCGTCCGTGAATTCCGAAAGCCGCGCGCGGTTTTTGATGAGCGCCGCTTTGAATTCTTTGAAATCAAGCCCCTCGGGTGTTTGAATGAGCCGCACAAGCGGGCGGTTTAAAACTTCCGCCGCCATATCGTTTTCATCGATCAAAACCGCGGTGTCTTTCAGCGGCACGGCGGGCGAAACGGCTTTTGCGCCGTCTGTCAGCGCGCGGCAGACATTGTCTGTTATTTCCGCCGTCACAAACGGTCTTGCCCCGTCGTGAACTAAAATGAAATCGGTTTTCGGGGGGCAGTTTTCCACGCCCGAAAGCACCGACGCTTCCCGACAGTCTCCGCCCGAAACAACGGCGCAAAGTTTGCCGATTTTGAATTCGCGGCAGAGTTCTTTCATACGGTCGGCGTCCGCGTCGCGCACGGTGACGACTATTGCTGAAATATTTTTATTTTTTTGGAATGTCAGCAGCGAATGACAGACAGCGGGGATTCCGCCGAGTTCTTTGAAAATTTTGTTGACCCCCTGCATACGGGTCGATGAGCCGCCGCAGGTTATCACGGCGGTGATAAATGGCTTTTTCATATGTTTCTCCGTTTCCTGAACCAAGGCGTCGATAAAATAAGCAGAAAACCGGTGCCCGAGATGGGCACCGGTTAAAAATCAGTCCTGTTGCCGACGCCGACAAAAAGAAAATTATTCTTCGGTGTCGCCGCAGTCGTCACAGCCGCAATCGCAGTCGAAATCAAACTCAAGGTCTGTTCCGCAATTGGGGCATTTAATTCCGCCTTCGTCAATCATTTCGCCGTCAAGATATATTGTGTCGTGGCATTTGGGGCATTCAACCTCATAGCAGTCGTCTTCATAATCGTCACAGTCGTCACAATCGCAGCCGCAGTCATCGTCATCATAGAAATCTTCTTCAACAGCGGCAAGGTCTTCGTCGACTGCATCAATCTGTTCTGCCAAATCTTCACAGGTGTTTTCGACATCTTCAATCTCAAGCGCAATGTCTTCAAGAACATCAATTATTTTTTCAATGAGTTTGCTCTCTTTTGTCTCTTCGAGTGCAAGACCCTCTGCAAGTCCTTTAATGAACTGAACTTTTTCGTTAATGGTCATTTTTGTCACCTTTTCCTTTCGTTATAAACATCGGTTTTGAGCCGTGTTTACAAATTCAACTTATGCACGCTCCATATATTCGCCTGTTCTTGTGTCAATGCGAATGAGTTCGCCCTCGTTTATGAAAAGCGGAACGCGAATCTCGGCGCCTGTTTCAAGAGTGGCGGGTTTGGTTGCGTTTGTTGCGGTGTTTCCGGCAAAACCGGGGTCGGTCTGGGCAACGGTGAGTTCAACAAATGTCGGGGGCTCAACGCCGAAAATGTTGCCCTTGTAAGAAAGAACTTTGCAAATCATATTCTCTTTGACAAACTTAAAGTTGTCACCGAGGTCGGATTTGTTGATGGGAACCAATTCATAGGTTTCCTGGTCCATAAAATAATAAAGATCGCCGTCGTTATAAGAATATTCCATATCCTTGCGCTCAACAAAAGCGGTGGGGAATTTTTCGGTCGGGTTGAAAGTTTTTTCGACCACGGCGCCTTCGATAACATTTCTTATTTTTGTGCGGACAAAGGCTGCGCCCTTTCCGGGTTTAACATGCTGAAATTCGATTATCTGATAAACCTTTCCGTCCATCTCAAATGTCATACCGTTTCTGAAATCACCGGCTGTAACCATATATATTATACCTCCAAAATATTTTCTCTGATAATTTTATATTAAAATCATAAATTTTTCAAGTGTTATTTGTAAATAATCGGCAAATTTGGCGAATACGTTCACGCTTTTTTGCTTTCGTATGCGTTTTTCATCGTTTTTGCGTCCTCCGCCTGTGTTCCGTCCGATTCACAGATGATTGTGGGCGAACAATTCTTTTTGAGGGTCAGTTCTATGACCGGCTCAAAATCCGGTCCGAAAACCGTGTCGGCGAATGTCAAATGCCGTTTTTCCCCGCCGTCCGAATATTCGATTTTTGAAAAATGCGCGTGATAGGAACGAAGCCGCTCAATTCCGAGGGCGTTTTCTATGTCGTCGAAGATTTTCTTGAAATCTTCAAAAGTGCGGAGTCCCCCGAGCGTTCTCGCGTTCAGGTGCCCGAAATCGATGCACGGAATAAGTTGTTCGTCAAGGCGGCAGAGCGCCAACACCTCTTCCAAAGTTCCGAGCTGATTTATTTTGCCCATAGTTTCGGGGCATATGTGGATATGTCCGAGACCGTTTTCCCGAAGTGCCGAAAGCGCCTTTTTCATTGTATCACAGGCAAGCGAGAGCGCTTCTTCCCGGCTGATTTTTCCGCACGAGCCCGTGTGGACCACAATTCGGTCGCCGCCCATTCGGTCGACCGCGCGGGCACTCGCCAGAATATAATCGATTGATTTGAGCCTTTTTTCGGGGTCTATGCCCGACATTGAAATGTAATAAGGCGCGTGAAGCGAAAGTTTTATGTTTTTTTCTGCGGCGAGGCGTCCTAATTCGCGCGCTTTTTGCTCGCCGATATTGACCCCCCTTCCGCATTGATATTCAAATGCATCAAGCCCCGTTTTTTCCAAATATTGCGGAACATCAAGACTTGATTTATACCCCATCTCGGAAAAACTTTTTGAATTGCCCGCAGGGCCGAATCTTGCCGACATAATTTTTCTCCTTTGCGGTTTATTGTTTTTCGGTATAGCCGTGTTTTTTGAGGATTATATTTTCATATTTTCTTCTGATTTTGAAACTTTTCTTGTTTTCAAGCAAAATCGGGCGCACGAGCAGTGTGCCGACGCCTGCCAAACGGCCGCCGAGTATGTCGGTGAAAAGTTGGTCGCCCACTATTGCCGTTTGTTTTCTCGAAAGCCCCATGGCTTTTGCGGCGCTTAAATAACTGAACGGCAAGGGTTTTGCAGCAAGACTTATGAAAGAAAGCCCGATTTTTTTGGCAAACGGCTCAACCCTTTTGCTGCGCGCGTTTGAAAGAATAATAAGCCTTATTCCGCTTTTGTGCATTTCTCTCAGCCACTCTTTGAGCCCGTCAATCGGAACTTGTCCGCCGTGGGTCGAGAGGGTGTTGTCGACATCTATCATAAGACCCGAAATACCCATTTCTTTTAGTTTTTCGGCTGTTATATCGGTTATTCTGTAAAAAATTTTCTGTGGGTAAAAAATGCTCATACTGTTCGGCGGCGGTCAAAACCGCTGTCCCTTTCTTTGTCATTTGTCTTATTAATTTTAACATCATTGCGATTCAAATGCAAGTGTTTCGCACTGTTTGTGATAAACCGCCCCCAAAGAGCATAATATTTAAAAAGAAAAAATTCGGGAACGCCCTAAAAGCGATCGGAGTTGAAATTTATGAAACCGCAAAATTTTGTCGAAATCACGGAATATTTCCCCTCGGAAATCAAATCGGTTTTTTTAAAAATACCCGACGCGGCGGCGGACGGAATAACCGAAATAAGGCTTCGCAGAGGACAACCGTTTTCGGTTGTGGCAAACGGGCAAACGCGGTTTGTGACGGCGGACGGGAATTTGAGTGCAGGTGTGCGCCCCGATTGCCCGCGGCTGTCGGAGGACGGCACCGCGGCGCTTTTTTCTTCGCTTTGCGGCAACTCGGTTTATTCACACGGGGACGAGCTGGCGGCGGGATACATAAGTTTCGGGAGAGGATTCAGAGCAGGGGTCTGCGGACGCGCGGTTTACAGCGGCGGCAAAATCACGGCGCTCAGAGATGTTTCTTCATTTAACATAAGGGTTGCAAGGCAAATAAAGGGGATAGGCGAAAAATATTTTCATCTTGCGGCGGACGGGCTTTTGATTATGGGCGCGCCGTCTTCGGGCAAAACAACGCTGCTTCGCGATATAATAAGGCTTTTGTCGATTTTCGGCACGCGCGTCGCCGTGATTGATTCAAGAAACGAACTTTCGGGCTCCGTTTGCGGAAACCCGGGGTATGACTTGGGCCCCTCAGCCGACATTTTAAGCGGTTGGGGCAAAGCCGACGGCATTGAAACCGCCGTCCGCACCCTGTCGCCGCAAATCATCGCGCTTGACGAATTTTCAACCGCCGAAGAATACCGTGAAATTTCGGGCGGCGTTTCGTCGGGCGTTGCGTTTATCTGCACGGTCCACGGTGCCGCGGCGGAAGATTTAATCTTAAAACCCGAACTTTTGGAACTCATTAAAAACGGCGTTTTCAATAACATTTTATTGCTGACCGACATTTTCACACCGCCCGAACGCTTGGCGGCGGCAGATGTTCTCAAAAAGGCAGCCTCCGAAAACCCGCACACCGATTCCTCGCTCCGTGACGGGGAAACTGCAAAAAACGGGTGGCGGTTATGTTGAAAATCATCGGCGCGGTTATGACCGCCGTCTCAATTTCGGGCTTTTTTGCATCGGCTGCCGCAAAGCTCAAAAAAACCGAGCGGCGGCAATACGCAATGCTTTGCTCCGCCCGATACATAAGCGAATCGATAAGATACGAACACCTTGAACTTTTTTCGATATATTCGGCGCTTAACGGGCGCGAAGAGGACGCCGTTCTCTCGGTTTTCGGGCGGCTCTCGGAACTTAAAAATAATTACGGCAGGGGCGAAATTGAGAAAATTCTGACAAACTCGCCTTTAAGCACGGAAGAGGCGGAGATTTTCGCGGAGTTTTTGTCGGGGCTCGGGCAAACGGACATTGAAGGGCAGTTGAGCCGCTGTGAAAACTACAAACGGATTTTTCTTGAGCGGCACAAAAAAGCCGAGAACGAATACCGTGAAAAGCGGAGTTTGTATTTGAAACTCGGCGCATATTCCGCACTGGCGGCGTTTGTGTTTTTGGTTTAGGCCGGCTGCTAGATGCTGGATGTTAGATGCTAGACGCTAGACAAATGTAAATACCCCTCAGTCAAAACTTCGTTTTGACAGCTCCCCTCTGTTTTACTTCGTAAAAAGAAGGGAGCCTATGGGTTTGTGCGTTCCTGCCGTTAGCGAAGAGATTTCCAGCGGCTCCTTTGTGTAAAGGGAGCTGTCGCGACTTGAGCCGCGACTGAGGGATTGTAAAGGCTGCAAGTTTGAAGAAACTGCCGTATAACTTAATTTTTAATTTCAAACTTATATTCGTCTAACATCTAATATCTAATGTCTAACATCTAGTAGCCGGACAAATAATGCGTGCGCTATGTTTAGACCGGCGGCAACCGCCGAAATACAGCCCTTTTCGGGGCAGAACGGAGCAAAAAACAATGGATGTGGATTTTATTTTCAGAGTTGCGGCCATCGGGATAATCGTTGCGGTTTTAAATCAGGTGCTTGTGCGCTCGGGGCGTGAAGATCAGGCAATGCTCACAACCCTTGCGGGGCTTGTGGTGGTTTTGATTATGGTCGTTTCGCAAATCGGAAATTTGTTCGAAACGGTCAAATCGGTTTTCGGACTTTGATATGAATATATTTGCTTTAATCGGGATTTCGGTCATCGGGTGCGCCCTTGTGCTGCTGCTCAAACGGCAAAATGAAGAAGCGGCAATGCTCCTCGGCGCAGCGGTCGGCGTGATTTTGCTTATATTTATCATCGGGAGAGCGCGTCCGCTTTTTGACGAAATCCAAAAACTTTTTGACGACGGCGGAATCGACTCGGCTTATTTTAAAATTGCCTTTAAATCGCTGGGCATTTGCTGTGTGGCGGGGTTTGCCTCGGATATATGCCGCGATTTCGGTCAGACATCGATTTCAAACAAAATTGAACTTGCGGCGAAAGTTATGGTGGCGGCGCTTTGCCTGCCGCTCGTCAAAGGAATTATTGGAATTGCGGAAAACTTGGTGAGAGGAAAATGAAAAAGTTTTTTTGTTTTGTGACTGCCGCCGTTTTGTTTGCTTTTTTTGCCGCATTTTGCGTTTCGGCGGAAAGCACGGGCACGGACGGCATAATCAAGGAGCAATATGACGCGTCGGACGCCGACAAAATCGAGGATTCGCTGACCGACGAAGCGAGAGAATTTTTGAAAGACGCCGGAATTGAGGACGGCGAATTTTTCATTGAAAACGAACTGGACGCCGGCAATTTTTTCGACGCGGTTTTATCACTGCTCACCGTCAACCTCAAAAGCATTGCGCTCTCATTATCGGCGTCTCTCGGAATCATTGTGCTTTCGTCGCTCGTTTCGGGAATGTATGACAAGAACGCGCTCGACGGCGTGCTTTCCCTTTGTGTGACGGCAAGCGCCGCGCTGTGCCTTATAGTGCCAATAACCAAAACGGTGACAAAAGCCCTCTCGGCGGTCGGCTCGGGCGGTCGGGTGATTTTGTGTTTTGTGCCGGTCATGGCGGGTATTCTTATCGGAATGGGCAAAAACTTCACCTCGGTCGGGTTTTCGGGGATTATGTTGGCGGCAGCCGAGACGGTCACATTTTTGACCACCTATTTTTTCACGCCGCTCATTTCGGCGCATATGGCGCTGTCGGTTTGCTCCGTTTCGGGCAATGCGGCAGGCACGGTTCGGACGGCGGACGCACTCAAAAAGGTCACAAACTGGAGCCTTTTGTTTGTC
>CAVDRT010000028.1:0-2566 GCA_963611445.1 bacterium | reverse complement strand
GTTGTTGAGGGCGCGGCAAAAACCCATGTTAAAGACGATTTCGGATTTGAAATGATATGTGCCGGCAAGTTCACAACCGCGCAGATTGACCGAAACACCTGGACGGAAGAAATGCTCGATATGTTGGTTGAATGGATAAAGACCGACCCGAGAGGCGAAGAATACCGTGACCTTGATTGGTCAAAAGAATATGACCTTGCAAGAAACGGCGATCCGAACGACACGCAGACTGCGCTTTAATTTTGCGGTTATTACAGAACGGAGACTTTATAATGAACGGAAAGAAAGCTTTGGTTACCGGTTCTTCAAGAGGAATCGGCCGCGCGGTGGCAATCGGTCTTGCAAAAGACGGATATGAAATATATGTCCACTGCGCCGGAAACATAAAAAAAGCGGAAGAAACAAAAGAAATAATTGAAAAAAACGGCGGAAAAGCAACAATTTTCAAAGCCGACCTTTGCGACATTGAAGAGACAAAAAAACTCGCCGAAGAAATCAAGGGCGTTGATGTTTTGGTGCTTAACGCGTCACTGCAGATAAGGAAAAAGTGGCACGAAATCACCACAGATGATGTATACAATCAGCTTAACTGCAACTTTGTTTCATCACTGATTCTCATACAGGCGGCGGTTCCCCATATGCAGGAAAACAAATGGGGCAGAATTGTCACGATCGGCAGTGTTCAGGAGGCAAAACCGCACCCCGATATGCTCATTTATTCCTCCTCAAAAGCGGCACAGACAAATATGGTCCGCTCGCTTTCACTCCAATTGGCGGAATACGGTATCACAGTCAACAATGTTGCTCCCGGTGTAATTTATACCGACCGAAATGTTGAAGCACTCAACGACAAAGCGTATGCCGAAAAGGTTATGAACAGTATCCCTGTCGGATTTTACGGCGAGCCTGAAGATTGCGCCGAAACCGTGAGATTGCTTTGCTCCGGCGGCGGAAGATACATAACAGGTCAAAGCATTTATATAGACGGAGGAAAAAGCGTCCAATGACAATTATTCCTTTGGGTCAAAGCGGATATATACTTAAAACCGCAAATTCGAAAATAATCATTGACCCTTATCTTTCCGATGTTGTCAACCGCGTTGCAAAAAGGGCGAGACTCCTCCCCCCTGCAATTAACCCCGAAAACATAAAGGCAGACGCGGTTATTTGCACACACAATCATCTTGACCATCTCGACACCGACGCGGTATTGAAAATGCCTGCAGAGCAGTTTTTTATAAGCACGAACGAAGGCGTTTCAAAACTCAGAGAACTCGGGCACACAAACGCACGGGCACTCACAGTAGGCGATTCGGTAACGATAGGTGATTTTGAAATAACGGCGGTTTATGCAAAGCACACGGTTGAAGCTTTCGGACTTATTGTAAAAGCCGAGGGCAAAACGCTCTACTTCAGCGGTGACACGCTGTTTGACGAAAAACTTTTTGAAATTTCAAGATTTAAGCCCGATTATACATTTATCTGCATCAACGGAAAACTTGGGAATATGACAGTTGATGAAGCGGTGGCCGTCGCCGAAAAAATCGGTGCCGCGGTCAACATACCCAATCACTACGATATGTTTGCCTCAAATTCCGAAAACCCGCGGCTTTTCACGGATAATATAAAAGGCGGAAAGATTTTGGAATTTAAAAAAGAATATAAAATTTAAAGTCGAAGAAAGAAGTCTTTAAAATGGAAAATCTTATCAAAAAAATCGAAGAAGCAGGCGTTATACCGGTTGTTAAAATCGACAACGCAAAAGACGCTTTGCCGCTGGCGGACGCTTTGAAAAAAGGCGGGCTTTGCTGCGCCGAAATCACATTCAGGACCGACGCGGCGGAAGAAGCGATAAAACTGATTGCCGAAAATCACCCCGATTTTCTGATTGCCGCGGGCACTGTTCTCACGCCCGAAAAGGCTGACGCCGCAATGAACGCGGGCGCTTCTTTCATTGTGAGTCCCGGGTTTAATCCCGCAGTTGTAAAACATTGCATTGAAAAGGGTTACCCCGTGATCCCCGGCGTTTGCACCCCAACAGAGGTTGAAGCCGCAATGTCGATGGGGCTTACATATCTTAAATTTTTCCCGGCGGAAGCGGCGGGCGGCGTTAAAATGATTAAATCAATGGCGGCGCCTTACACCAAAGTTCGCTTTATGCCGACCGGCGGAATAAACACCGGAAACCTTGCCGAATATCTGAATTGCAAAGCGGTTTTTGCGTGCGGCGGCAGTTGGATGGTCCCGTCGGACAAAATTTCGAACGGCAAATTTGACGAAATCGAAGAACTCACAAAATCTGCCGTTAAACTTTTAAGGGAGATAAGAAAATGAAAAAGGTTGTTACTTTCGGCGAGATAATGTTAAGATTGGCGCCCAACGGATATTATCGTTTTTTTCAGAACGACCAAATGCAGGCAACATTCGGCGGCGGTGAAGCAAATGTGGCGGTGTCTCTCGCAAATTACGGGCTGGATTCGGTTTATGTCACCAAACTCCCCTCCCACGCGATAGGAAAAGCCGCTGTCAACTCACTCCGCTATTTCGGTGTTGACACCTCCAAAAT
>CAVDRT010000027.1:0-4083 GCA_963611445.1 bacterium | reverse complement strand
ATTGCGGGCAATAATAAAATCACAACATTAAAATATGCGTTTTTCTTTAAATTATAAAAAAACTATTGCAATCTGCGGTTTAAAGTGGTATTATAATTTGGCTGTATGTAACGGAAAGTGGAGGGAATGTTTTTCAAAAGGGTGTGTACGAATTGAAAAAGTCGGTTCTTTTCATGGTTTGTTTGTTGTTGGTCGTGTCCGTGTCAGCGGCTTGCGGCAAAAAGCCCGAAAACACAAACAGCAATGCTGTTTCAAGCAATACATCTTCCGAATCAGAGCCGTTAAACCCCGAATACGCGGGTTATTCAGACATTATCGACCGGCTTTTGTCGGAATACGGTGAAGGCAGAATTGCCACCGTGACCGATGCCGACGGAAATGTTAAAGAAAACGGTTTGTGCGGTCTTTCGGTGGTCCGTCTTCTTGACTTTGACGGTGACGGGACATATGAAATGTATGTTGCCGTCGGTGCTCAGTCTGAAGACCCGTCTGTTCTGTCCGTTCCGTCAAAACAATGTTTTTACGGTTTTCGCGACGGAAAGGCGTATTTGATTACCGATTCAATTCCCGTTTCAAAAGGGGAACTTGATGTTTCGCCGTTTGCACAGTTTTTCATAACCAACGGCAAAACATACTATCATTACCGCAATTCGTGGAGCGGTGCGGTCTACACTCTTGAAAACGGAGCGATGACGGCAGTGCTTACTTATGACTATGACCCGTGGGAACAAACCGAAACAGGTTCGAATATCAACGGTGTCCCGAAAACTTCTGAGGAGATTGATGAGGCACTGAAGGCTTATTCTTCGGGCGGTCAAAACGATATTATTTATCTTTATCCCGAGCCCGAGTCCGGCAACAGCGAGAGGCTTAATTCTGTCCTCAGTGAGACGGGCGAGGCAATTTCGGCGATTAAAGGCGAATGATTTTCAGTTTTTAAATTATTTTAATTTTTATATATTACATCAGAGGAGAGTGCACAATATGCCTAACATTAAATCTGCAAAAAAACGCGTGCTTATCAGTGAAGCAAACTACAAACGCAATAAAAGTTACCGTACTTCTTTGAAGAACGCCATCAAAAAGGCTGATGCCGCCATTGAAAACGGTGCCGCCGATAAGGGTGAAACGGTTAAAGCCGCTGTTAAGAAGATTGACCAACTCACCGCAAAGGGTATTCTTCACAAAAACACAGCCGCAAGAAGAAAATCTCAACTTGTTAAGAAGCTCAACGCAGGCGAATAATCTTTGAAATGTAAAGCGAAGACGGGGTATGCAAAAAAGTTCTTGCATATCCCGCTTTTTTATGATATAATCAAAAAGTCTGGGGATATGTTGTGTTCCCGGAGCCTAAATACACACGCTTTCCCAATGTTCGGTCGGTGCCGCAGTTTTATTGCCGGGCGGTGACTGTGCTCAAGGGTAAGGCGGAGGAAAAACCAAGGAGGAAATAATTATGGCAGTAGTATCAATGAAACAGTTGCTCGAAGCAGGTGTCCATTTCGGACATCAGACAAGGCGTTGGAACCCGAAAATGGCTCCCTACATTTTCACGGAGCGTAACGGAATCTACATCATCGACCTTCAGAAAACTTCAAAGAAACTCGGCGAGGCGTACAATTTTGTCCGCGACATCGCAGCGGAAGGCAAGGACATTCTTTTCGTCGGCACCAAAAAACAGGCTCAGGATTCAATCCGCGAAGAGGCTGTTAAGTGCTCAATGCCCTATGTAAACGCTCGCTGGCTCGGCGGCATGCTCACAAACTTCAAAACAATCCGCAAGAGAGTTCAGAGACTTGAGCAGCTTCACAAGATGGACGAGGACGGAACTTTCGATATGCTCCCCAAAAAGGAAGTAGTGAAACTTCGTCTTGAAATCGAAAAACTCGAAAAATTCCTCGGCGGAATCAAGAATATGCACGGAATGCCCGGCGCAATGTTCATCGTTGACCCGCGCAAGGAAAGAATAGCAGTAATGGAAGCCAAAAAACTTAACATTCCGATTGTTGCAATTTGCGACACAAACTGCGATCCTGATGAAATCGACGCTGTTATCCCCGGTAACGATGACGCTATCCGTGCCGTCAACCTCATCACCGCAACAATGGCTGCGGCTGTAATTGAAGGCAGACAGGGCGAAGACGCTCCCGAAGAGACTGCTGAGGCTGAAGTTGAAGCCGAAACCGAAGCGGCAGCCGAATAATTAAAAACCGAATTCAAACCGAGCCTTGCCCGAAAGCAAGGCTTCGGGTGTTATGAAATTAAAATAGGAGGAATTACAATGGCATTCACAGCTAAAGATGTACAGGCGCTTCGTGAAAAAACCGGTTGCGGAATGATGGACTGCAAAAAAGCCCTCACCGAGTGCGACGGAAATATGGAAGCTGCCGTTGATTTTTTGAGAGAAAAAGGACTTGCTTCCCAAGCCAAAAAGGCTGAAAGGGTTGCCGCTGAAGGAACTGTCACCACATATGTGGGCGGCGGCGCTGCAGCAATTGTTGAAGTAAATACAGAAACCGATTTCGTTGCAAGCAACGATCTTTTCAAAAAATGCGCAACCGATATTGCCGAAATCGCAGCCAAACAGAATCCGGCAAGCGTTGAGGATCTTCTCACAAAGAAGAATGACGCAGGTCAGACTGTTGAAGAAATGGTTCAGGAAATATTCCTTCAGTTCCGCGAGAATATGAAAGTTCGTCGCTTCAAAAGATTTGAAGGCGATGTTGTGACTTATGTTCACGCAGGCGGAAAAATCGGCGTTATGGTTAAATTCGACACCGATGTTGCCGATAAAGACGGTTTTGCCGAAATGGGCAAAAATGTCGCAATGCAGATTGCGGCAATGAATCCGCTTTATCTTGATGAAGCTGCTGTTCCGGCAGAAGTTCTTGCGAAAGAAAAAGAAATTCTTGTTGCCCAAATGAAAGAAGACCCCAAAATGGCAAACAAGCCCGAACAGGTTCTTGCCAAAATTGTTGAAGGCAAAATCGGAAAATACTACAAAGAAAACTGCCTTGTTGATCAGCAGTTTGTTGTTGACGGCGAATTCACTGTCGGCAAGTATGTAGAAAATGTTGCCAAACAACTTGGCGGAAACATCAAAATCAGCGAGTATGTCCGCTTTGAAAAGGGCGAAGGCATACAGAAACGCGAAGATAACTTTGCTGACGAAATCGCCAATATGATTAAATAAGTTTTTTGTGTTTTAAAACGACCCATTCGTAGCGAATGGGTCGTTTTTGCACTCTAAAACCTTGATGAATATTTGATGTCACGAACAAAAACGGTGTTTTCCGATGGTCTTTATCAATGGCCTGCTCCATATCCAGGAACTTGTTGCAGTCGAAGGGTTGAAATAATAAATAGCGCCGCCGCTCGGATCCCAACCGTTGAGGGCGTCTCTCGCAGCCGAATAACAACTGTCAGCCACAGGTTTGTTGAATTGTCCGTCGTCAATGCAGGAAAATGCGCCGCGTTGATATACAACACCCGAAATGGAATCGGGGAACGAGGGGTGCTCGACTCGGTTTAAAACAACGGCTCCGACAGCCACCTGACCGGAATACGGCTCTCCTCTGGCCTCTGCGGAAATGAGCCGTGCAAGCAAATTATAATCCGATGACGAAAAACTGTTTGAGGACGAGGAATCTTGCCCTGTGGGCAAACCGATGGCTTCCAATGTTTTTGCACCGGCAATTCCGTCGGCTGTGAGGCCGTTCTTTTTTTGGAATTTAATCACCGCATTTTTCGTTTCAGTGCCGTAAATCCCGTCGATGTTGCCTTTGTAATATCCCCAACTTTTCAGTCTGGATTGAATGTTTTTGACTTCATCGCCGCGCGAACCGATTTTTGATAAACCCGATGTCGGAAAAGATGAGACCAAAGTTATAATAATGAGCAACATCGCGGCAACAATAATTTTAAAACGCTGATTCATTTTATCACTCTCCGTTCTTTGCCTATTTTTTGCGGAAATGCCGATTTTATGCAATGCTCCGGAAAAAGCGCCGAATAGATAGAAAAATGCGAAAAAATCCAAAAAAACGCAAAAAAGGGGTTGACAAGGGGAGAGTAAGTGTGGTA
>CAVDRT010000026.1:0-2834 GCA_963611445.1 bacterium | reverse complement strand
TATCCGGGCGGTGTCGAACTTGATAAAATTGCCGATTCGGACGGAAAAAATTTTTACAAATTGCCCGTTCCCGCCGTTTCGGGCAGCAAATACGACTTCTCTTTTTCGGGGCTGAAAACAGCGGTTATAAATCTGCTTCACAACGCTTCGCAAAAAGGTGAAGAAACCGACACCGCAAAACTTGCGGGCGCGCTCAGAAGCCGTGTGTGCGATGTGCTTATAAAACATACGATTGACGCCGCAAGGGAATTCGGATACAAAAAAATCGTGATCGCGGGCGGCGTTTCGGCAAACAGCGAGTTAAGGAGCAGAATGGAGGAGGAATGCAGAAAAAACGGCTTTTCGCTTAATGTTCCGCCGCTGAAATATTGCGGTGATAATGCGGCAATGGTGGCGGCGCAAGGATATTATGAATACAAAAGCGGAAATATCGGCGGTGCTGACCTCAACGCATTTGCGACATTGCCTGTTGATTATAAATGAAAACCCGGTTTTCGAATGAAGTCAGGGCGGATTTTTCAATACGCTCTGTGAAAGTTTTAACAAAGTGTTAAAATTTCACTTATTGCTTGATTGAGGCGAAAAATAGTGTATAATGGTATTGGTGAAAGTTGGATAATAAAAACTTTCAAATTTAAGGGAGGAATTAAAAATGACTGAAAATAAGACTGTTCTCAGTTGGCTTGAGGAAATGAAATCGCTTTTGAATCCTGACAAAGTTGTTTGGATTACAGGCGAAGAGGATCAGCTTGAAGAACTTCGCAAGGAAGCGGTTGAAACCGGTGAAATGATTAAACTTAATCAGGATTTGCTTCCCGGCTGCTATCTTCACAGGACCCGTCAGAACGATGTTGCCCGTGTTGAAGACAGAACATTTATCTGCACAAAGGATAAAGAAACTGCCGGACCGACCAATAACTGGTGCGCTCCTGATGAAATGTATAAAAAACTTTATGATATTGCAAGAGGAACATACAAGGGAAGAACAATGTATATAATCCCTTATTCAATGGGTCCTGTCGGCTCTCCGCTTGCAAAAGTCGGAATTGAAGTAACAGACTCGATTTATGTTGTGCTTAATATGGCAATTATGACCCGTGTCGGTCAGAAAGTGCTTGATGTTTTGGGCGACAGCAACGACTGGGTACGCGGACTTCACGCAAAATGCGATGTTGACCCCGAAAACAGATATATCTGCCAGTTCCCCGAAGACAACACCATTATTTCGGTTAACTCCGCATACGGCGGAAATGTTCTTCTCGGCAAAAAATGCTTTGCATTGCGCATAGCTTCTTTCCAGGGCTGGAAAGAGGGTTGGATGGCAGAACATATGCTTATCCTCGGAATCAAAAATCCGCAGGGTGAGATGAAATATGTTGCGGCTGCTTTCCCGTCTGCCTGCGGAAAGACCAACCTCGCAATGCTTATTCCGCCTAAATATCTTAAAGATAAGGGCTATGAAATCAAGACAGTCGGCGATGACATCGCCTGGATGCACATCGGAGAAGACGGCAGACTTTATGCCATCAACCCCGAAAACGGTTTCTTCGGCGTTGCCCCCGGAACCAACGAAAAATCAAACTACAATGCTCTTGCAAGCACAAAGAAGGGCACAATCTTCACCAATGTTGCACACGATTTGAGCAACAACACGGTTTGGTGGGAAGGTCTTAACAAAAATCTCCCTGAAAACTGCATTGATTGGAAGGGTGAAAAATGGGATCCTTCCAAGTTCAACAAAGCGGATAAATCAACCTATGCTGCTCACCCGAACTCAAGATTTACGGCTCCCGCGAAAAATTGCCCCTGCATTTCCGAAGAATTCGACAAGGGAACAGGAGTTCCGATTTCCGCAATTATATTCGGCGGACGCCGTGCAAAACTCACCCCGCTTGTTTATCAGTCAAAGAGCTGGGAAAACGGTGTGTTCATAGGCTCCACAATGGCGTCTGAAACAACAGCCGCTGCCACAGGCGCTGTCGGCGTTGTCCGCCGCGACCCGATGGCAATGCTTCCGTTCTGCGGATACAATATGTCCGACTACTTCGCACATTGGCTTGAAATCGGCAAGAAACTCGGCGATAAAGCACCGAAAATTTTCAATGTCAACTGGTTCCGTACCGATGACGAAGGAAACTTCCTCTGGCCCGGATTTGGTGACAATATGCGTGTTCTCAACTGGATTATCGGCCGTTGCGACGGCACTGTCGGTGCAGAAGAAACCGCAATCGGTTATATCCCGAGACCCGAGGATATCGACCTCACCGACCTTGATGTTGACCTTGACACACTCAAAGGTATCTTGGCGGTTGACAAAGAGGCTTGGGAAAAGGAAATCGCCGAAATCGAAGAGCATTATAAGAAATTCGGCGCTAAACTTCCGGATGAGCTTCGCAATCAGTTGGCTGAACTCAGAGCGAATATTGAAAAACTCTGATTAAATCCAAACTGAATTAAAAACATTGGAATAATGATGAAAAACAGCAGCAGACCGTTTGGTTTGCTGCTGTTTGCGGTTATTAGATATCAGATGTTAGATTTTAGATATTAGACACTACCCCCTCAGTTGCGGCTTGAGCCGCGCCAGTTCCCCTGACAAGTGGAGCTGTTGGAAGTCACTTCTCTGACGGCAGGAACGCAGAAACCGGCGGCTACCTTATCTAAAGTCTAACATCTAATTTGTGTTGCGTTTCGTTTTTAAGGCGTGCGGTGTTCGGCTCTCGCCAGCCTAACCATAACGCGCGCATCCGAACCCGCCTGAAATGGTATATCAATGGCGTTTTTCGGCTTGTCGTCGCTCATAGGCGTCAGCCTTATGAACTCCTCCGCACCGA
>CAVDRT010000025.1:0-2609 GCA_963611445.1 bacterium | reverse complement strand
CCGCGACTGAGGGGTAGTATCTAACATCTAAAGTCTAAAATCTAATGTCTAATTTCGATGGATTGCAAAGGTTGCAAGTTTGAAGAAACTGTCGTATAATCTAATTTCAATTTTCAATTCAAAAGAAAGGTGGGTGCAAAGTGAGAACAAAACGCATATCGGCAATTATTCTTTCAATGTTTCTTTGTCTTTTGCTTTCGGCGTGCTCAAAACCATCTTTTGAAATTTCAAATATGATTTCCGCACCGTCACCTTCGGGTGAGACGGGTGCTGCCCAAACCGCACTTCGCAAAGCGAAAGGCGAAAACATAATCCTCAAATATCCCCGTTCGGGAAAATACCGTTCTCCGTTTATTTTCAGGGATATTGACGGCGACGGCTCGCAGGAGGCCGTGGCTTTTTATTCAAAACCCGACAAGGACGGAAAAAATACGCTTCACATAAATTTGCTCACAAAATCGGGCGGTGTTTGGAAATCGTCGTCTGATATAGGTCTCACTGCCGAATCGGTCGACAGGGTCGATTTTTGCGATTTTTGCGATTCGGGCTCCGACCAAATTGTCGTCGGGTGGAACTGTTTTTCGGAAGATGACCGCCGCCTGACTGTTTTCAGGGTTGAGGGCAGCACGCTTTTGCAGATTGCCGACGAGGATTATTCGGCGTTCGCTTTGGCGGATATGGACCTTGACGGACTTGATGAAATTGTTTCGCTTTCAATTGACTGTTCGGGCAAATATGCCGAGGCTTCACTTATAAAAATTACCGAAAATCAAGTTCAACTTTTGTCTTCCTGCCCGCTTGACGGCGCCGCAACGGAATATTATGAGCCCTATGCGGCAGAAACCGCCGGAAAAGGAACTGCCGTTTATGCGGATGCAAAATCGGGCTCTTCGGGCTCATTTACCCAACTTTTGCGGTTTGAAAACGGTGTTTTGTTCGACGAATTTTTCGACGCCGCGTCGGGTCAAAATACTATGAAACGCGCGCTTTCACTTTCTGTTAAGGATTTAAACGGCGATAAAATTCCCGAAATTCCCTGTCAAAAAAATTTGCCGCAGCTCGGGGGATACCCCGACAGCCGAAATATGTATCTCATACAGTGGGAGACATACGGCACCGAGGGAATGACGCCTGTCAAAAACACTTATTTTAACACAATCGACGGTTATAAACTCAACATTCCGAACGAATGGGCGGATAACATTGTCGTAATTCGCAGCAGTTCGGGCGGGGGCACTTGCGTTTTTTATGAATATACGGCAGGTGCCGAATCGCCGGGTGAAGAAATTTTGTCGGTGACCGTCGCAGACAACAATTCCGCAGGGGTCGACACGGCTTCGATTGTTTTGGCCGGGGGGAATTCAAAAACCTACTACGGCCATTTGGGAACAAGCAAATTCACCCCGAGCGAAAAGGATTTTAAAAAGATGTTTGCCGCCGTAAAATGATAAAATACCGCGGATTTCACAAAACGAAACGGAGGAAAATGCCTTGAAAAACATACTCATAGTCGAGGACCAGGAAGACATCAGAAGTTTTGAGGTCATCAACCTTAAAAGGGCGGGGTATTCGTCCCAGGAGGCAGGCTCCGGCGAAGAAGCCCTCAGAATATTCGAAGAAAACGGCGGCGATTTTGATATTGCGCTGCTTGATATATCCCTGCCGGGAATCGACGGGTTTTCAGTTTGCAGAGAACTCAGAAAACGCTCTCCAGAAATCGGGATTATAATGCTCACCGCGCGCACGCAGGAAATGGACAAGGTCAACGGGCTTATGCTCGGCGCGGACGATTACATAACAAAGCCTTTCAGCCCGAGTGAATTGACGGCAAGGGTCGATGCGCTCTACCGCCGTGTTGAAATGCAAAAACTCAACAGTTCCGCCGCAAAAGCGGGCGACGAGATAACGCTCGGCGAATTTGTGCTCAACCAAAGGCGCAGAACGCTCAAGAAAAACGGCGCGGACATCGAACTAACCCAGGTCGAATACCAAATTATGGAGTATTTTTTCAACAACCCCGATAAAGCGCTCGGCAGAAATGAGATACTCACCCGCGTTTGGGGCGAATCATATTACGGCGAAGAAAAGGTCGTTGATGTCAATATCAGAAGACTTCGTATGAAAGTGGAAGATGTTCCCTCGGCGCCGAGGTATCTTCTGACGGTTTGGGGAATGGGTTATCGCTGGTGCAGCAACCCGAAATAATCCCCGCACAGTGTAAATTCAGGCAGAAAGGCGGTGACCCGCTTGAAAAAATTGGGGCTTAAATCACTTTTTAAAATCAGCGGAATCACACGCCGCTGGATAATAAATGTTATGTCGGTCGTCGTTTTTGTTGTGGCTGCCGCCGTGATAGAATTTTCAATCCTTTGTTACACTTCCGTCACATCGTCGGTTATCGACAACGGAAAATCATATTCGCACTCTTTCGGCGCGCTTGCATTTTCAGACCGAGATTCATTCCGGAAAAAGGCGGTCGAACTTGCCGAAAATTTTGAGAACAGGGATAAAATCGAAGTTCAGGTCTTTGACAGTGACGGAAATTTGGTCGCGACGACAAGCGGATTTTATGACGGCACCGACTCAGATAAATTTGCCGATTACAAAGA
>CAVDRT010000024.1:0-3104 GCA_963611445.1 bacterium | reverse complement strand
ATATATATTATCAGGGCGATATTCAAAAGGAACTTCCCGTTAATATCAAAGCGACATATAAGCTCGACGGTAAAACAGTTTCACCCGAAGAACTTGCCGGAAAGAGCGGAAAAGTCACAGTTCGCTATGAGTATGTAAACAATCAGTATGAAACTGTGCAGATTGACGGCAAATCCGAAAAAATCTATGTTCCGTTCGCAATGCTCACAGGTTTAATGCTTGATAATGATGTTTTCAGCAATGTTAAAATCTCAAACGGCAAGAGTTTTAATGACGGCGACCGCACAATCGTTGCGGGAATAGCATTCCCGGGACTCGGCGATAACCTTGCCTTAAGCAAAGATAAATTCGAAATACCCGATTATGTTGAGTTCACGGCAGACGCCAAGAATTTCAAACTCGGTATGACCGTTACAATCGCAACAAACGAAATTTTCAACAATATCGACACTTCAAAACTCGATTCGCTCGACGGACTTGACGATTCGCTTAATCAGTTGACAAGTGCAATGACACAGCTTATGAACGGCTCCTCCGAACTTTATAACGGGCTTTGCACATTGCTTGACAAATCAGGACAATTGGTTTCCGGAATCGATAAGTTGGCGGAGGGCTCCAAAAAACTCAAAGAAGGAACAGAAAGTCTTGACAGCGGCGTTTCCGACCTGGAAGCCGGAACAAATGAACTGTCTGACGGACTTGACAAACTCAGTGCCAACAGCGACAGTTTGAGAGCGGGCTCAAAAGAAGTGTTTGACACATTGCTTTCTTCCGCAAATGCTCAAATTAAAACCTCGGGCTTAGCACTTCCCGAATTGACAATCGAAAATTATGGCACTGTTTTGAACGGCGCGATTTCTTCGCTTGACAAGACAAATGTCTACAATCAGGCACTCGCTCAGGTGACTGCTGCCGTTGAAGCAAAGCGCAGCGATGTGACCGCAGCGGTGACTGCCGCAGTCAAAACTCAAGTTGCCGAAAAGGTTATAAAAACCGCAACGGGAATGGACAAAGAAGCTTATGACAAGGCTCTTGCGGGCGGTTTGCTCAACAAGGAAACCGAAGCGGCGATAAATGCGGCAATTGAGCAAAATATGAACACTGCCGAAACAAAAGCGGCAATTGAGCAAAATGTTGAATTGCAAATTCAAAAACTTATCGCTGAAAATATGGCTTCCGAAGAAGTTCAGAAACAGTTGACGGCAGCCGAAAAAGGTGCTCAGTCGCTTATTTCGCTTAAAACATCGCTTGATAAATACAACACATTTTATGTCGGAGTTAACGATTACACAAGCGGTGTTGATTCGGCAGCCGCAGGCGCCCGCAAACTCAAAGCAGGCGTTCAGACCCTCAAAGCCGGCACAAAACAGCTTTGCAGCGGTGCAAACGAACTTTATAACGGGATTTTAACCCTTAAAGACGGCGCCCCCGCCTTGACAGACGGAGTCACAAAACTCAAAGACGGCTCGCTTCAACTTTCGGACGGACTCAAAGAGTTCAATGAAAAGGGTGTTAAAAAACTGACAGACGCAGTGGGCGGCAACCTCAACGGATTGGTCACAAGGCTCCGCGCAACGGTTGATGTTTCGAAGAATTATAAATCATTCTCAGGCATTTCGGACGATATGGACGGTCAGGTTAAATTCATTTACAGGACCGATTCAATCGAAGCAAAGGATTGACCTGAACTCAAAACCGAATAGCATAAAAACCGCCGCGAGTGAATTTCACTTGCGGCGGTTTTCTGCGGTCAAATAAATGTTTTATATTTAATTTAAAATCAAATATAGTCATCGTGCAGGAATATCATTCCGTAATTGCTGTGCATATGGATATTATTGACTAAAGCCAGGGCAAGATATGTGCAGACGATTGATGTGCCGCCTGCGCTCAAAAGAGGAAGTGTAACGCCGATAACCGGCAAAAGCGAAAGATTCATACCGAGGTTTATGATTGTTTGTCCCGCAATCATTCCGAAAATTCCGGCACAAATGGTTTGCCCCAAACTGTTGCCCGATTGATGTCCGATTTTCAGTATTCTGTAACAAATCGCAATCAGCAACGCAATGACAACGACGCAGCCGATAATTCCGCACTCTTCACCGATACTTGAAAAAATAAAATCGTTATATCCTTCGGGTATGCTGCCCGACTGAACATAAGGTCCCCTGAAAAGCCCTTTGCCGAAAAAACCGCCGTTTGCAAGGGCAATTCTGCCTTTCCATTGCTGCCAAAGCGTGCCCATATAATCCTCTTTTGTGGGGAAAAGGAGAGAATATATTCGGTTTTGCTGGTCCTCGTTCATAACATAAAAATAAACAAAGGGGAGCGAAACAAGCGCTGCACCGCCGGCAACAATGAAGTACCAAATGCTGATTCCGGCTGTGAACAGCATTGCAATGAACATCAATGCAAAAATGAGCGCAGTTCCGTCGTCGCCCTGGAGATGGACAAGCATAATGTAAAAGCCGCCGTGCGCGCAAAGCAGCAGAATATTGACAAGTTTTTTTGCTTTGTCGCCCAATTTAAAGATATGATAGCCGAATGTTATCACAAATGCAATTTTAAGAAGTTCGGCGGGCTGAAAGCTTATTCCGCCGGGGAGCAGAAGCCACGCTTTGTCATCGGTGTTTCCCGGTGCATAACCGATGAAAAATGTGAGAATAACCGGTATTATTCCGATTGCGGCAAAAATCGGCCAAAATCTTGAAAGCCTTGTGTAGTCCCAAGGCGAAACTGCGATAACCGCAATAACCCCCAAGAACATTCCGACAACCTGCATAATAAACTGCTTAAGACTTCCCGTAATGCCGTATGTGGCTGAAAGCACTTCGATGCAGCCGAAAGATGTCAGCAAAAGAACGAGGGTCATAAGTTTTTTGTCACATTCGCGGAAAAAGTCCGCAATATATCTGATAAGTGCCATTTTTTAATCACCGTTATATCTGTTTTTTATACATTATAAATTATATTTCGTTTCTGTTCAAGTAATTGTTTGATTTTTCGCGTGAAAATGATATAATTAATCATAACACATGTATCCGAACCCGCCTGAAATGGCATATCAATGGCATTTTTCGGCTTGTCGTCGCTCATAGGCGTCA
>CAVDRT010000023.1:0-2374 GCA_963611445.1 bacterium | reverse complement strand
GTTGAATCCCCTTATAAGGCAATCGATTTCACGGGCAGTTTTGCTAAAATCGATTTCCGCCATTTGCTTTGTGATTATCGGCGCATAAGAAGCATCGTTTTCATCTTGCTTAACGGGATTAAGCGTACCATTTTCGATTGCATCAACTGTTTTTAAGGCAAGCGCCGCACCCTTTAATGCCAGTCTGTCAAAAAGGTCAGCCGCAGTATCTTCGGGTTTTATCTCTTCTTCGGCTGTGAGCAATATATCGC
Source organism: bacterium (assembly GCA_963611445.1). Taxonomy (GTDB): domain Bacteria; phylum Bacillota; class Clostridia; order Oscillospirales; family Acutalibacteraceae; genus CAVALG01. The sequence continues at coordinate 2,123 of CAVDRT010000023.1, read as the reverse complement.
CCGTGTCAAGACCCTCATTCATTTGCATTGTGGTGACGCCCGTGACAGTATCTCCCGAAACAATCGACCACTGTATAGGTGACGCTCCTCTGTATTTCGGAAGAAGCGACGCGTGCACATTCATACAGCCGAATTTCGGTATTGCCAAAATTTCGGGCGGCAGTATTTTACCGTATGCCGCAACAACAATGAGTTCGGGGTTGAGGCTTTTAATAAGTTCGCATGCGTCGTTTGTACGCAAAGTTGCAGGCTGATACACGGGAATATTCAATTCTTCGGCGGCTTTTTTGACAGCCGGCGGTGTCAGCACCATTTTTCTGCCGACGGTTTTATCGGGCTGTGTAAAAACAGCAATAATATTATGCTTTGAAAGGGCTAATTTTTTCAATGACACTGCCGCAAAGTCGGGTGTGCCCATAAACAAAATATCCAAACGATTACTCCTTAAACAAAAACAGATTATTCGGTTTCGAGCGGTTCAATTAACCGTTCCGTAAATACTATGCCGTTGAGATGGTCAATTTCGTGGCAGAACGCCCTTGCTTTCAAGCCTTCGCCCGACACGGTAAAGGTTTTACCGTTCCTGTCCTGCGCTCTGACGGTCACACTCATCGGGCGCTTTGTTTTGCCGTATTTTCCGGGATATGAAAGGCAGCCTTCATAATCTGTCTGCTCGCCTGATTCTTCGGTTATAACAGGATTTATGAGTTCAATGAGCCCATCGCCGACATCGACAATGCAAACACGGCGCAAAATGCCAACCTGAGGGGCTGCCAATCCGCAACCGTCGGCTTCTTTTAATGTTTCCGCCATATCGTCAAGCAATACGGCAAGCCGTTCATCAAAATTTAAGACGCTTCTGCACACTTTGTGCAAAATAGGCTCATCATCTGTCACAATCGTCCTTGTTGCCATTTGAAACTTCCTTTCAAAAATCAAATAATCGTGTCGGGGTCGACATCTGCATAAATCGAAGCGATTTTGCTGTCTGCCGAGGCACTGAAATCATTGAGTAATTTTGAAATCAACTCTCTGAATTTCGATGAGTTGACATATTTTATTATTATTTTATATCTATATTTGTTATTTAACCGCGGAACAGCCGCAGGGGTCGGTCCCAGCACATACATTTTAACGGAACTGTATTCTTCTTTAACCAGCATTTTTATTTTTTCGACGGTATTTTTTGCAACACGCAAAGCATTATCGTGAATTACAGCCGTCACGCCAATCATCATAATGTCGCAAAAAGGCGGATATGTCATCAGTTTTCGGACGGCGATTTCATTACTGTAAAATGCGTCGTAGTCCTGCTTCGCCGCCAAAGAAATGATGTTGTTCTCGGGGTCGACGGTTTGAATAACGGCTTTTCCTTTGCTGCCTCCACGACCCGAGCGCCCGACAACCTGTGTCAAAAGTGAAAATGTCTTTTCATAACTCCTGAAATCGCCGCTGTTAAGCGAATGGTCGGCATCAATAACGCCGACTAAGGTTACATCGGGAAAATCAAGTCCCTTTGCCACCATTTGCGTTCCGAGCATTATATCGTATTTGTGTTCTGCAAAATCGCTTAAACGGTCGCTGAATGAATTTCGTGCCATTGTGCTGTCGGCGTCCATTCGCAGAATTCGGGCATTGGGAAATAACGAATTTAATTCGCTTTCCGCCTTTTGTGTGCCTTCGCCCGAATATTTAATGTGTTTGTTTCCGCAATTCGGGCAAGCGGCGGCATATTCTTCGGAATAACCGCAATAATGGCACATAAGCCTGTTGTTTGCGGAATGGTATGTAAGTGAAATGCTGCAATTGGGGCAGGTCATAACATACCCGCAAGACGGGCAGGAAACAAAAGTGCTGCAACCGCGGCGGTTGAGTAAAATTATTGCCTGTTTGCCGTTATTTAAAGTTTCGGTGATTTCATCAAACAAATATCGGCTGACAGCCCCGCTGTTTCCCGACGCACGCTCACGGCGCATATCAACCGTGACAACCTCGGGCAAATTCGCGTTGCCGTATCTGTTTTTGAGAGTGGAAAGAAGATAACGCCCGCTTTGCGCCGCCGAAAAAGATTCAAGCGACGGGGTTGCGGAAGCGAGCAATAGAAGCGCGTTGTTATAAGCCGC
>CAVDRT010000022.1:0-2181 GCA_963611445.1 bacterium | reverse complement strand
CTGTGACAATCGCCACAAATATGGCAGGACGTGGAACTGATATTATGCTCGGCGGCAACTCGGAATATCTTGCAAAAGCCGAACTCAGAAAGCTCGGATACACCGAAGAACTCATAAGCGAAGCAACGGGATTCTCGGAAACCGATAACGAAGAAATTTTAACGGCGAGGGCAAAATTCAAAGAAGCAAATGAGAAATTCAAAGCCGCTATTGAGCCCGAAGCCGAAAAAGTGAGAGAGGCGGGCGGACTTTATATTATAGGCACTGAGCGCCACGAATCACGCCGCATTGACAACCAGTTGCGCGGACGCGCAGGCCGTCAGGGCGACCCCGGTGAAACAAAATTCTATGTTTCGCTTGAAGACGACCTTATGCGTCTTTTCGGCGGAGAGCGTATAAATTCAATAATGGAATCGCTCAATGTTGATGAAAACACACCGCTTGAAGTCGGAATGTTGACCCGTTCAATCGAAAGCGCACAGCGCAAAATCGAAAGCCGCAACTTTGAAATACGCAAGACCGTGCTTGAATATGATGATGTTATGAACAGCCAGCGCGAACTTATTTATAAACAGCGCAACGAAGTTCTTGACGGAAAAGATGTTAAATCCGCGGTTGTTAATATGATATATGAATGCATTGACGAGGCGTGCGACAGATACCTCGGCAACACAGATGTGCACGACGACTGGAATTTAGACGGTTTGCGCGAATACCTCAGGGGTTGGCTTGTCGGTGAGGACGACCTTCGTTTCACAACCGAAGAACTCGGTAACACTTCAAAACGCGAAGTTGCCGAAAGTCTCAAAGAAAAAGCCGACAAAATTTATGATGAGCGCGAGACTGAATTCGGCAGCGAACTTATGCGTGAAGTTGAAAGAGTTATCCTTTTGAGGACCGTTGACAAGCACTGGATGGAACACATCGACGCTATGGATGAAATGCGCAAAGGTATCGGTCTTGTCGCCTACGGTCATCACGACCCGATTCAGGAATACCGCAATCAGGGTTGCGACCGTTTCAATGCAATGACAGAATCAATAAGAGAAGAAACCGCAAGAGCAATTCTCAGTGTGCGTATTCGCAAAAACGAAGAAATCAAGCGTGAAAAGGTTGCCGAAGAAACAGGGACCGGAGAAAAAGGCAACACAGTGCGCGGAAAAGGTGCTGTGAGTAAAAATGCCCCATGCCCCTGCGGCAGCGGTCTTAAATATAAACGCTGCTGCGGCAAAGGTCTTGATTGATTTCCGAAGCCGCAAGACATTATTAAAAACCTGAAAGCTGTATGAAAGTTCCGCTTTCATACAGCTTTATGTTGCCCGGCATATAAATATATTTGCAATAACTGTTTTGCAAAAAACGAAGGGAAGTTGTTTTTATGTCCGCCTGCTGTTTCACGGGATACCGCCCCGAAAAATTTCCGTTCCCGCTCTCTGCCGACAATCAAGATTTCAGGCATTTCGAGCAGAAACTGTATGAATCGATTTTTGCGCTTCACGCCTCAGGCTGTGATGTGTTTTATTGCGGCGGCGCGCGCGGATTTGATATATTGGCAGGCGAAACCGTTCTTTTGCTCAAAAAACGCCGCCCCGCAAAACTGATTATGGCGCTCCCCTTTCCGATTCAATCAAAAAAATGGAATGAAAGTGAAAAAGAGAAATATAACTCGCTTTTAAATGAGGCGGATGAAATTATTTATCTTGAAAACGAATATTGCAAGTGGGCATTTCAAAAAAGAAACAAATTTATGGTTGATAATTCCGATATTGTCCTGACTTTTTGCGATGGAAAAAACGGCGGGACCGCTAATACGATAAAATACGCTTTATCAAAAGGCAGGCGGATAATAAATTTAGCAACCGACAATCCGTTTGAAGACGAAAAATCAACTTTAACTCAGACAGGGAAACAATTGTTGTTGAATAAGATATGATACAAAAAACGCTTGAGAATACCGAAAAGACGGTGCTCTCAAGCGTTTTTTTGCGTTAAATTTCGGAAATGAATTTTTTAAGCCTTTCCATTGCTTCACGGGTGTTTTCGTGGGTTGAAAATGAAGTGATTCTGAAAAATGTTTTTCCGTTATTTCCAAATCCTGCCCCGGGTGTTCCGACAATGCCTGCTTCCGAAAGAAGTTTGTCGAAAAATTCCCAAGAGTCCATACCGTTCGGGCATTTAAAC
>CAVDRT010000021.1:0-12347 GCA_963611445.1 bacterium | reverse complement strand
CGAAATCTCTGATAAGGGTCAGCATATTTTGAGTGAGATATTCGCGGACATCTTTGTTTTGGAAGTTTATCCTTGCAAACGGCCAGCGCTCGCCGACTTTGGGATTTCCGTTTTCGTCCTGCTCGACCCAATCGGGGTGGTCTTTGATGAAAACGGCGTTTCTTCCGCAATGCAGGTAGACAATATCATACATAATTTTAAGCCCGTGTTTATGGGCAGTTTCGGCAAAATCCTTTAAGTCTTCATCTGTTCCGAACTCCTCGTCAACATGGAAAAAGTCTTTGATTTTATAGGGGTTTTTGGGGTTATCGGCACCCGACGCTTTGCCGCGCGGGCTCCAGGTTATGAGGTCGGGGTCGTCGTCCTCACAAAACATCGGGCAAAGATATATGTAATCAATCCCGAGCGATGCGAGATACGGAATCATTTCTTCGGCGGCTTTCAGCGTGCCCTCGGGCGTGAAAGTGCGAAGCGCGAGTTGGTAAAACACAGCGTTTTTATACATAAGTTTTCCTCCGTAAAGAGATGTTTTTTTTATTCTATCACATAGGTCGGTTGAGTTCAAGAAGAATTGCAAATTTCAGTGAAACCTGTTCCTTGACAGTTCCTCGGAATGATAATATAATTTATCTTAAAATGAAAGGATATGAGAACTGTATGGCAACACTTAACATTGTGCTCGCAGAGCCCGAAATTCCGCAAAACACGGGAAACATCGCCAGAACGGCGGCGGCAACGGGCGCGCGGCTTCACATAATCAAACCTATGGGCTTTGCGATAGACGACAAAAAACTTAAACGCGCAGGGCTTGATTATTGGCATTTGCTAGACATAACATATTATGAAAATTATGAGGATTTCTTCCAAAAAAATGCGGGCGGCGTGTTCTATTATTTCACTACCAAAGCACTCAACACCTATACCGAAATCGAATATCCCGACAATTGTTTTCTGGTCTTCGGCAAAGAAACAAAGGGCTTGCCCGAAAAACTTTTGAAAGAAAACCGCGATTTTTGCGTGCGGCTGCCGATGAGAAAAGAGGCGAGGAGTCTTAATCTTTCAAACACGGTCTGCGTTGGGGTTTATGAAGTTCTGCGGCAGTGGGATTATCCGAATTTGCAAAATTTCGGGCAGCTGCACGAAAGCGAATGGTGACTTAAAAATTTTTGTTTTACCCGAATACATTGAAACAAACGGCAAAAAATAACACTGAATATTTTAATGTGAGGGTAAAAAAATGGCAGAAAAAATCGGAAAACGGAGCGTTAAACTTCAAAAAAATATTTTTGTTAATTCTTATGCGGCAGCCGTTGGCAAACTTGAGGGCGAGGGCCCGCTCGGAAAAGGGTTTGACAAGGTCTTCGAGGACGAATTGCTCGGCGAAAAATCTTTTGAAAAAGCCGAAAGCCGATTGCAGCAGACAAGTTTGGCGGCAGCACTCAAAAAAGGCGGATTCACGCCGCAGGATATTGACGCCGTTTTTGCCGGCGACCTTTTGAATCAATGCGTCGGCAGTTCCTATGGGCTGAGGGATTTCGGGATCCCGTTCATCGGCCTTTTCGGTGCTTGTTCGACCATGGCGCTCTCTCTCATAAGCGCGGCAAACCTGATTGAATCGGGGGCGGCAAATCGCGCCGCCGCCGTGACATCTTCGCATTTTTGCAGTGCCGAGCGGCAGTTCAGATTTCCGCTTGAATACGGCGGTCAGCGCCCGCAAACTTCACAGTGGACGGTGACGGGCTCCGGCGCTGCTGTTTTAAGCACGGCGCGGTCAAACATCAGAATTTCGCGTTTCACCGTCGGGAAGATTGTCGACCTCGGCATAAACGATATGAACAATATGGGCGCCGCAATGGCGCCTGCCGCCGCCGACACGATTGAAAGTTTTTTGTCTGATACGGGCAGTGCGCCCACGGATTATGACCTTATTTTAACGGGCGCCTTAGGCTATACCGGCAGTGCGCTTTTAAAAGAAATACTTTCACAAGATAAAATTGACATTTCCAAGGTTCACAACGACTGCGGAAAGATGATTTTCCACAGAAAACGCCAAGATGTTCATTCGGGCGGCTCGGGCTGCGGCTGTTCGGCGTCGGTCCTTTGTTCCGAAGTGTTCGAAAGGCTGCGAAACGGAGCATATAAAAACATTCTTTTTTGTGCAACCGGGGCGCTTATGTCGCCGACCGTTTCGAATCAGGGCGAAACTATTCCGTCAATTGCACATCTTTTAAACATCGTCAGTGAAGCCTGAGCGCCGTTTTCAGCGTGAAATCACTGCGAAAAAGCACAATTCGAACCCTATTTTGGGGAAATATGAGCAAAAGCCCGAATTTTTCTTGAAATTTCGGGCTTTGTTTTATATAATAAAATAGTATATTTTGTAAGGGGATGCCGAAAAATGTTAGCAATTAAATTTGTAAAAGAAAATCCTGAACTCGTTAAAGAAAATATAAGGAAAAAATTCAAAGAGGACAGACTGCCTCTCGTCGACAAAGCCATTGCGCTTTATGACGAAAAATGCGCCGCCAATCAAAGAGCGGATGAACTTCGCTCAAACCGCAATAAGATAAGCAAACAGATAGGTGCGCTTATGGCGAAAGGCGAAAAAGAAGAAGCCGAAAAAATGAAAGCGCTTGTCAACGAACAGGCAGCCGAACTCAAAGAACTTGCCGAAAAAGAAACAAAAGTCGAAGCGGAACTTAAAGAAGTTATGATGAAAATACCGAATATTATCGACTCGTCCGTTCCCGTCGGAAAAGACGACTCGGAAAATGTCGAGGTTGAAGAATTCGGCGAAAAAACCGTTCCGACCTTTGAAATTCCTTATCACACGGATATTATGGCAAAATTCGACGGAATTGACAAAGAAGCCGCAGGCCGTGTTGCGGGCGAAGGGTTTTATTATCTTATGGGCGACATCGCCCGTCTTCACAGCGCCGTCACCGCATACGCGCGCGATTTTATGATAAACAAGGGCTTCACATACTGTATTCCGCCCTTTATGATTCGCTCAAATGTTGTGACGGGCGTTATGAGCTTTGAAGAAATGGACGCTATGATGTATAAAATCGAGGGCGAAGACCTTTATCTTATCGGAACCAGCGAACATTCGATGATAGGAAAATTTATCGATACAATAACACCCGAAGAAAAACTTCCGCTCACCCTCACAAGTTATTCGCCCTGTTTCCGCAAAGAAAAGGGAGCGCACGGCATTGAAGAACGCGGAATTTACCGTATACATCAGTTTGAAAAGCAGGAAATGATTGTCCTTTGCAAACCTGAGGACAGTATGAAATGGTTTGACAAGATGTGGGGCTATTCGGTTGAACTTTTCCGCTCGCTCGATATTCCCGTCCGCACGCTTGAATGTTGTTCGGGAGACCTTGCCGACCTTAAAGTGAAATCTTATGATGTTGAGGCTTGGTCGCCGAAACAGCAGAAATATTTTGAGGTTTGCTCGTGCTCCAATCTCGGCGACGCACAGGCTCGCCGTCTCGGAATCAGAATCAAAGGAAAAGACGGCAAGAAATATTTGGCGCACACGCTCAACAACACCGTTGTCGCACCGCCGAGAATGTTGATTGCGCTGCTTGAAAACAATCTTTGTTTTGACGGCGAAAAATATTCCGTCAAAGTTCCGAAAGCCTTGCAGCCTTATATGGGCGGCACCGAAGTGATTGAGGAGAAATAATTAAATCGCTCTGACGGGGGCAGCACCCGCCAGGGCTCTGCTTTGGGGATTTTAATTTTGGGGTTCAAGGGAGAAGACAAATGAACAACACTTTTCAGAAAAACCGCATTTTTTCGGCGGCAGCGGCAGGTATTACGCTTATTATCGCGTTTTTAATCTGTTTTTCAATGGCTTTTCCGACAAATTTGGGCAAAGTTTATCAATCCGTCGGCAAACCGTCCGCGACACTCGGCGTCGAAGACGCCAACGATTTTTACGACTGCACTCTGAGCCCGTCGGGCGAATATGAAGCCGGAGAAACAGACCCTCAAATGATCTTTGAAACAGCCGGATATAAAACGAAGGCTGTGAAGTTGAACGCCGCTTATCCGGCGGAACGCTCGGTGGGTTTCACCGTTTATACGGCAGATGAGTCCGGAGAATACTATTCCCAAAGATATTTTGAAGGCTGCATTTTCAAGGGTGAAAAAAGCGCGGTTGTTGACATTCCCGATGTTGAATGTCCCCGAATGCGCGTTGATATTGACAACAGTTTTCATTTTGAAAGTTTTGAAATCTACGGTGAAAACCCGATTCTTGTGAAGTACACCGCAAAACCGGCGGCGAGCAGTTATGTTTTTGTCGTTGCTGTTCCGCTTTTGTTTGCGGCAGCCGTTTGGTTTATAAACGAAAAAACGGAATTTGCCCGGAAATTGATTTTTTCAATCAGGAAAAAGAAAAAGAAAATACTCTCTTTTCTTGTTTTCAGTGCGGCGGCGGTGCTTTTGTCACTCCTTGCGGAAACCCTGCTTATGAAAAGCGGGGGATTTAATGTTTGTCGCCTGACTTTCCTTTTTGGCTCAGCCGAACTTCTTGTGATTTTCCTTTTTGGGCTGCAGGACCTGAAAAAGAAGCCCGAAAAAGTATTTCTTGGGATTGCTTTGGTTGTCGGGGCGGTTATGCTTTTCGGCTCGCCGATTATGCATATATGTTGGGATTTTGATTCGCACTATCCGTGGGCGGTCGACTCATCTTATTTCGGCACATCTTATTTCACCGCAGCGGACAGCCAAATTGTGAAACTGGGCGTTTTCGGCAGCGGATTTGACCTTCAAACATACAAAGAGTATTTAAACGAATTCAACAAAGCCGACGGCATTTTGATTTCAAAATCTGCCGCACAATTTTCAATTTCACATTTGCCGGCAGGTATCTTTCTGGCCCTCGGGCGGCTTTTGGGGCTCGGTTTTACGGCGAGATACAATCTCGGCAGGGTCGCGTATATTCTGGTTTATTCTTTTGTTTGTTATTTTGCGATAAAGAAAATAAAAAGCGGAAAGATGATTCTGTCTGTCATCTGCCTTTTGCCCACCGTTCTCTTTATGGCAACAAATTATTCGTATGACTACTGGGTTATATCATTTTCTGTTCTGGGCACGGCTTACTATGTTAACATATTGCAAAATCCCGAAAAGCAAATAACGGTAGCCGACACGGTTATCATGTGCTGTGCGTTTGCGCTGGCATCTTTGCCGAAACTTGTTTATATCGTTATGCTGCTTATGCCGCTGTTTGTGTTCAAAAAATGGAATGTTAAAGAAAAAAAGAGATATTATCTCATAATTTTGACAACTTTCGCGGTTGTGTTTATGGTATTTATTGCCGCTTCGCTGACCCAAATCAGCGGAGCAGGCGACATAAGAGGCGGTGCCGTAAACCCGAAAGCCCAGCTTGTGGGTATTATCACCGCACCGGTTTGGTATGCGAAACTGCTCATAAAATTCCTCTTTAAATATCTTTCAATCGGTATGATGAAAGAATATATAACATTTTTCGGATATATGGGAACCGGAAAACTTTATCCGGTATTTATAATTTTGATTATGTTCACAGCACTGACAGATTCTTCGCCCGACGCGGATTTCAAAATCCCGGTATTTATCAGAGTGTGCTCGGTCGTTCTGCTTGTGGGGCTTTCGGCTTTGATTGCAACGGCGCTTTATATTTCTTTCACACCGCTCGGAAATTCAACCGTTCTCGGTTGTCAGCAGAGATATATAGTTCCGCTGCTTGCACCGTTCATCACGCTTGTCACGGGAAGAAGGATAAACCTTATTAAAAACAAAACTTTGTATAACGGTGTTGTTCTCGGCACCGCCTCCGTTACCGCTATGATTGAAACTTACGCAATCATTGTTTCAAGAATGATTTAAAAGCGAAAAAACAAACTTAAAACAGGATAAAAATATGAAAAACAACCTTAAAAATTCGGTTTGGAACACGGTCGGAGCAACCGCAAACGCTTTCACATCGCTCATTTTCAATATAATTGCGACGCGTGTGAATTCCAAAAGTGACGCAGGCCTTTTCAGTTATGCTTTTGCAACCGCAACGATTCTTTTCGTTATCGGAAATTATGTTGTCCGCCCTTTTCAGGTCACGGATATTTCGGGCAAATTCGCCGACAGCGACTATGTTTATTTCCGCTTGTTTTCCTGCGCCGCAATGTTTCTTGCCGCGGTCGGATTTTGCCTTGTCAAAGGCTATTCGCCGCACAAATCGGCGGTTATCATTCTGATTGCGGTTTTCAGAATGATTGAGGCGTTCTGGGAAACATTCTACGCCGTCACCCAGCGTGCGGGAATGCTCTACCGCGTCGGGATTTCAATGACCGTTAAAGCGGTGGCGGATGTTGCGGCTTTTGCCGCGGTTGATATGCTCACGCATAATTTGATTTACGCAATTTCGGTAATGACAGTGCTCAATCTCCTGCTTTTTGCGGTGATAGATATAAAAGATGTGCGCCTTGCCGGTTTCGTCCGCCGCCCGTTCAGGTGGTCAGCGGTGACGGGTCTGCTTTTCGGCAGCTTTTTCACCTTTGTTTTGACTTTTTTGAACACATATCTTATCAATGTTTCACGCTATGCAATTGACGATAAAAGTGACAGTCTCACTCAGTTGATTTTCGGAATAATCATCATTCCGGCAACATTTATGTGCCTTTTGGGTCAGTATATCATACAGCCGGCGCTCACCACGATTTCCGACGCGTTCGGCAAAAAAAACTTCAAAGTTCTTCGCTCCACCGTCACAAAAGTTGTGGGTGCTATCCCGGTTATCGGCGTGTTTGTTTTCATTGTCGCCGCTTTTCTCGAAGCCCCCGTGCTTAAAATGATTTACGGCATACCGCTTGCCGAGTACCGTCCGCAAATGCTCATTATCATCGCAGGCTCGGTGATGTACGGGCTTGAAGTTGTGATTTCCTACATTTTGATTGCGTTCAGGTGCACAGGTATTCAGGCGGCAATTTTTGCCGTTATTTCCGCCGCCGCAACCGCCGCTTCTTATAAAGCGGTCGGCGTGTCGGGGCTGACAGGCGCGTCGTGGGTTTATTTTGCTTCTATGACAGCACTCGCCGTGTGCCTTGTTGCCGTTTTGGTGTTTAAGATGAAAAAATACGAAAAATCGTGGAATACAGCAAAGGATTAAAAATCGGCTGCCGTGCCGAGGCTTAGATATTAGAAACGGTGCCATCGGTTTGTACTTTCCACTGTCAGAGAAGGGATTTACAACAGCGCCCCTTGTCAGGGGAGCTGGCGCGGCTCAAGCCGCGACTGAGGGGTAGTATCTAACATCTAATATCTAAAGTCTAATTTTGTGGGGTAGTATCTAACATCTAATTTCCAACTTCTAAATTTAAAATGTTCAACCAAAGCATTTTTCTCTCCCTCCGTCACGGTTCACGCCGTGCCACCTCCCTCATCAGATGGAGGTGGGTTTTGGTTTGTGCTTTCCGCCGTACAATATAGTAAACATTTTTCAACAACAGGTGCAAATATGAAAATTTCAATAATCACCGCAACATTCAATTCAGAAAAAACAATAGCCCAAACAATCGAATCGGTGCTTTCTCAGAATTATTCGGATTTTGAACACATAATCGTTGACGGGTTATCGTCCGATAACACTCTGAAAATCGTTTCGTCATATAAAGAGAAATATGCAGGTCGGCTTAAGATAATAAGCGAAAAAGACCGCGGCATTTATGACGCAATGAACAAGGGGATTAAATCGGCGGACGGCGAAGTTATCGGAATATTGAATTCCGATGATGTTCTGGCGCAAAGCAACGCCCTCACACTTATAGCGAAAGAATTTGAAAGCGAAAAATGCGACGCCGTTTATTCCGATTTGATGTTTATGGACGAAGAAACCATGTCCAAACCCGTGAGAAAATGGACAAGCCGCAGCGGCAGTTATAAACTCGGGTGGCACCCTCCGCACCCAACGCTTTATGTCGAAAAATCCGTTTATGAGAAACTCGGAACATTCGATCTTAATTATAAAATCGCCGCCGACTATGATTTTATGCTCCGCCTTATGAAAAGCGGCGCGAAACTCGCTTATATACCCGAGACGCTTGTTCATATGCGCGCGGGCGGTGTCAGCACCGACGGACTCGGTGGCTATGTCCGCAATTTGAAAGAGGCACACGCGGTTTTAAAGAAAAACAAAATCAAATGCGCCGTGTTTGTTGATTTCATCAGGATTATGAAAACTGTTTTTCAGTTTTTGAAAAAATAGAACAAACGATTTTATCTCTCGTCAAAATCTGTTAAAATTTATGGGGAACGGACGGAAATTTAAATGAAAACATTGCTTATCATTCCTGCTTACAACGAAGAAGAAAACATCAAGCGTGTGGTGGAAAACCTTGAAAAAAACTATCCGTTTTATGACTATGTGGTAATAAACGACGGCTCAAGGGATTCAACAGAGAAAATCTGCCGAGAAAACAACTTTAATTTTGTCAGCCACCCGATAAATATCGGCCTGGCGGGCGCTGTTCAAACCGGAATGAAATACGCCTATAAAAACGGATATGACGCCGCAATTCAATTTGACGGCGACGGTCAGCACAACCCCGAATATATCGCGCCGATGCTCCAAAAACTCAAGGAAGGGTATAACATAGTGATTGGCTCCCGTTTTGTTAATGAGAAGAAGCCGCACTCAATGCGTATGCTCGGCAGCAACTTAATTCAAGGTGCAATCAAACTCACGACCGGCAAAACAATAAAAGATACCACCTCGGGAATGAGAATTTTCGACCGTGATATGATAAAAAAACTCGCCTTTTCTTATGATATGGGTCCCGAGCCCGACACCGTGGCTTTGCTTATACGCAAGGGCGCAAAAATCGCCGAGGTCCAGGTTGAAATGAGCGACAGAATAGCCGGCGAAAGTTATCTCACATTCACCAAATCGATAAATTATATGACAAGAATGTTGGTTTCAATTGCTGTTTTGCAATGGTTCAGAAAGGGGTAAAAAATGAAATTGAGTTTGAGCATTATTTTGATTGTTGTTTCTGTGTTGGTTTGTTTTTTCGTTTTTTCTAAAATAAGAAAATCGCAATTTTCCATAAACGACACTCTTTATTGGATATTTTTTGTTCTCTTGCTGCTTATCATCAGCATATTCCCGAAAGTTCCGTATTTCTTTGCTTCGCTTCTCGGGTTTGAGGCCACATCTAATTTTGTGTTTGTGCTGATAATTTTCCTTTTGGTCATCAAAGTTTTCCTGATGTCGGTTGAAATTTCTTCCCTCCAAAATAAACTTTTCGCCGTCGTTCAAAAATATGCACTTGACGGGAACGAGAATAAAAAAGAAAAATCCGAAAAAGAAAATTGAATAAACAGACAAATAAAGCCGAAACGGTTTCTTTGACCGTTTCGGCGATTTTTTGTATAGGCTGGCGTGTCTAGTATCTAGCGTCTAACATCTAGCATCTAGCGTCTAAATCTAACATCCGACTTGTTTGGCGCTTCTTTAAAAAATCGTTTGACTTAAATATGCGCGGCGTGTTATACTTTACGGGAAACAAAGAACACGGAAGGGGTTTGCGGTGTTATGTATAAAAAATTCGACGAACAGGCGAAAAATATACTTTCAAAACTCACGCTTAAAGAAAAAATCGGTCAGCTCAATCAGGTTATGTTGCCCGAAACCGACGAGGAAATAGAAAAACTCAAAAAAAGAATAAAAAACGGCGAAATAGGCTCAATTATTCTTGCAAACTCCGCCACTGCGGGAAATATAAGGCAAAGTGCCGTGCAGATAAAACTTTTGAACGAACTGCAGCAAATTGCGGTTGACGGTTCAAAAAGCGGCGTGCCGCTGATATACGGCCGCGATGTGATTCACGGTCACAAAACCGTTTTCCCCGTGCCGCTTGCACAAGCCGCGTCGTTCGACCCGAAACTTGTCGAAGAAAGTTACCGAATGATCGCAAAAGAAGCGGCGGCGGACGGCGTTCATTGGACTTTTGCACCGATGAGCGATGTTTGCCGCGAGCCTCGTTGGGGCAGAATGATTGAGGGCTCGGGCGAAGACCCGCTCCTTTCTTCAAAAATGGCGGCTGCGGCGGTCAGGGGCTTTCAGGGCGGCGACCTTTCGGAAAAAGACAGCCTTGCCGCCTGCGTTAAACATTACATAGGTTATGGCTTCAGCGAGGGCGGAAGAGATTATTTCCGCACCGAAATTTCCGATTATACATTATATAACACCGTTTTGCCGCCCTTTAAAGCGGCGGTTGACGCCGGCGTTGCAACCGTTATGTCGTCGTTCAACGATATAAGCGGTCAGCCTGTCACTTCAAGCCGGAAATACCTCACCGATATTTTAAGGGGCAAACTCGGGTTTGAGGGCTTTGTTATATCCGACTGGGGTGCTGTCGACCAGCTTATGAAACAGGGCGTTGCCGAAACGGCAGCCGACTGCACTGCCGCCGCACTCACCGCCGGTCTTGATATGGATATGGTTGATGAAGATTACTTCAATAACCTTGAAAAACTCGTCTCTGACGGAAAACTTGACGAATCGGTTATCGACCTTGCGGTTTTGAGAGTACTCAGAATTAAAATCGCCAAAGGACTTTTTGAGCACCCCTATTGCGAAGAAATCAAATATAACCGTGAGGAGCACAAGAAAAAAGCACTGGAACTCGCCGCCGAATCAGCGGTTTTGCTCAAAAACGAGGGCGGACTTCTGCCGCTTTCCAAAAAAGGGCTTTACACCGTTGCAGGCCCGTTTATGAGAGAAAAAGAGGCGCTTTTCGGCAGTTGGAATTTGGACGGAATCGTGGAAGAAGCACCGTCGTTTTTAGAGGCTGTTAAATCAAAGGTCGACGGTGTCGGCGAAATTCTGACCGCCGAACAGGACACGCTGCTTGACAGCACCGCGCGCAATATGATTTTTGCCGATGTCACGCTTTTGGCTCTCGGAGAAAGCCATGCCGTCACGGGCGAAGCGCGCTCGGTTGCCGATGTTTCAATATCCGACGCGCAAACGGCGCTTGCCAAAAAAGCAAAACAACTCGGCAAAAAAACGGTCGGTGTTATTTTCTGCGGCAGACCGTTGGGTCTTGAAAAAATCGAGCCTTATCTCGACGCGATTCTTTGCGTCTGGCACGGCGGGACCGAAACCGCCGAGGCGGCGGCGCAACTTATTTTCGGTGAGCGTGTGCCGTCGGGCAAAACCCCTGTCACTTTTGTCAGACAATCGGGTCAAATTCCGCTTTATTACAATGTCACTTCGAGCGGAAGATATGTCAACGGCTATTACGGCGAGGGTGATTTTGAGAATTATTGCGACACGACAGGCTCCCCGATGTACCCGTTCGGCTACGGCCTTTCTTATACCGAATTTGAATATTCCGATGTCGCCGCAAACCGCAAAACAATTTCCGTTTCGGAACTGAAAAACGGCGAGAAAATCAACCTCACCGTCAACATCAAAAATGTCGGAAACATTGCGGCTCGGGAAATCGCCGAACTTTATATCCGCGACCCGCTCGCGTCCTATATGCGGCCGCTTCGCGAACTCAAAGCCTTCAAAAAAATCAAAATTGAGCCGAAAGAGACCGCCGCGGTCAACTTCAGCCTCGGCTTTGACGATTTGGGATTTTACACCCCGGACGGCGAATACACCGTTGAAAGCGGAAAAATTGAGGTGTATATAGGCGGAAATTGTTATGCCGGCAATAAAATCGAAATCGAAATCGATTGAGTTTGCTTTTGCGTGCATAAAAGCGTAGGCTTATTGCAAAAAATTCTTTACAAACCCGATTTTGTGTGATACAATATATCCGTTACCGTGGGCTATGTTTGAGGAGTATGCCGCCGTCGGCGGAGTTCACTTTTTCCTTTTGCTTGGTTTGCGGCGGACAATATATATTTTAAAGGAGTGAATAAAATGCTTAGTGAAGAAAAAACTCAGATTATCAAAGAGTATGCCACTCACGAGGGTGACACAGGCTCGCCCGAAGTTCAGATTGCCGTTCTCACAAAGAGAATCAACGATTTGACAGAGCATCTCAAGGTCAACAAGAACGACCACCATTCAAGAAGAGGTCTTCTCAAAATGGTCGGTCACAGAAGAAACCTGCTCGCATATCTTCAGAAGAAGGATATCGAAAGATATCGTTCAATAGTTAAGCGTCTCGGTCTTCGTAAGTAATAAAAACGGGCGGTCAGGTTGTTTTCAATTTGGCCCGCCCTTTTTGTTGCTTGGGCTGGCGAGAGTCGAACACCGTACGGTTTCGCGCGCCCCTTTGTTCACGCGGCTTTGTGCTTATTACCCGTAGGCGTTAGCCTTACGGGCAATTTCACAC
>CAVDRT010000020.1:0-2811 GCA_963611445.1 bacterium | reverse complement strand
TGGTGGAGACGATGAGACTCGAACTCACTACCTCTACAATGCGAATGTAGCGCTCTCCCAGATGAGCTACGCCCCCGAAACGATTATTATTTTACCCCTTATTTCGGGGGTTGTCAAGATGTATTTGAAAAGCCGCCCAAAAAAGTCACGGGGCTGTCCGTTTGGGCAGCCCCGAAGAAACTTAAATTTCATCAATTAAAAACATAGAAATATTTATTGAATGTGTTTTGCGTTTTAAGTGAGCCGGCAGCCAGCGATTTCATTTCTTTTTGCTTATCGGGCAGCGATGCAACCGTTTTCATACAATCGTTGACCGATTTTGCATTGTTCGAAACAAATATTTTCTGTTTGTTTCCTATTGTGAAAACAGCATAAACCTCGGTTTTTGTAACCGAATCGTCCTTTCCGCTCAGTTTCACGCTGCACTCGACAATATCTATCTGCTTGATTTTGTCGATGTCGACATAGTCTGCCGCTTTGAGTCCGCAAGTCTCAAAAAACGCGTTCATATAATCTTTTACAAACCCGAGTTCCGACGCATTCAGCGTTTTGACGGATTTCACGGTCGGCTCGGCTTTGTATCCCTCGCCGAATCTGCCCTGAATCAATGATTTATGATATTTTTTATATATATTGCAATAATCGGCTTTGTCCTTGCACGAATAGGTCTTGGCATAATAATCGTCTTCGGATTTATAAAGTCCGGTTGCGGCAGGCATAACAGCCTGATAAAAATAAACGATTTTTTTGGTAAACGACGCCATATCGCCCGAGTTGTATTCGGAACTGTATTCCACCGCAAGTTTGCTGCTTTTTTCAGTAAGTTTTTTCGACTCGGACCGGCTGACCGCCGCCGAAGAGTCCGATGAGCTCGAATTGCCCGAATTTTCGGAATCTGATTTGTCTGAATTTGACGCACCCGAATTTTTTGAAGAATCTTTGCCTTTTTCGGGATTTGATGCATCCTCTCCATTTTGGGAAGACTCACCGTTTTCGGCGTTGTTTTCGCCGTTGTTTGACGAATTATCCGAAACTGCGCTGCCGCTGCTGCCCGATACCGAGCCGTCGGCGTTTTTGCCGCTGCTGACGGCAGCCAGCGTTGCCGAGATGATAACCACCAGCGCCGCCGCGCAAACGCCGATAATCACAAACAATTTTTTCTTTGATTTTATCGGTGCGGCATTTTCGGGAGTGCCGTCCTCTGCGTTTTCGTCCGCAAATCCGCTTTCTTCCGCGTTTTCTGCGTCCTCCTCGGGCTCTTCGCTGTCCTCTTCGGTTTTTTCACCGTCTGTTTCGGGAAGCTCGCCGCCTGTTTCCTCCTCGGAAACTTCGGCACCCGTCGCGGTTTCTTCGGTGTTTTCCGCTGTTTCGTTTAAATTTTCGTTTTGGATATTTTCGTCCGTCAAAGCGTTTTCCTCGCGTTCTGTGTTATTCCGGTTTATTTCTTCCGACATAATTTTTACCTCTCAATTGCGCTGTTTATTTTATCGGCATTTTCTCAACCGATTTTTCGTTGTATTTAACATTTATGTTTTCTTCAAGTGTGTTGCAATAATCCGAGCGCCAGCCGTCAAGCAAAATCGTTTCGGCGGCGTGTTTCCAACGCTTGGATTTTGTGGAAATATAGGTGAGATTAAGCCCGTCGTCCGACTGGAGAACAGCATAGTCCCCGACTTTTCTCGCACTGTCAAAGCACCATTCGTTGAAGCGGTCGCCCTTTATCGTGCCGTTTTGATAATCCTCATAAAGTCCGCCGTCGTCCGCTTTTTTATCCTGATTGTACTTATCGGCGATTTTTATAAACGCATCTTCGGTTTGTGCGCTTGAAATATACTCATTTTGTATATTCATTATAGTCTTGACCGATTCTTCCATACTGTCGGTCGGCGAAGTTTTTATCATAATATTTCTGATGTTGAGTATATCGGAATTTGAGTTTATCGGAGCGCTGAGTGTGTAATAGACCGAGAATTTTTTATCTTTCTTATCTTCGCTCACACGGGTATCCCCGTCGACGCGGCTGTCGGCAAACATCCAATCGCCGAATTCCTTATCACAATCGGTGTACATACATACATTGTGCGCCATTTTGCCGATTTCTTCGGATATTTCGGTTTCGTCAAGTTGTGATTTTTCGGCAAGATATGCGCTGACGGCGGAGGCAAATTCTTCACCCGAAGTTGCCGCCGCAAGCGAATCGGCGGTTTCTTTTGCCGAATTTCTCTCGTCCTTGCCGCTGTATTTTATATCGAATTTATAATATGAACATTCACCGATAAGTTTCAAATTGTCTTTGAGGACGGTGTTGTATTCGTCATCGGTGAATGACGCCTTGCCCACGGCGGAATAATATTTTTGACCGAGGGCTTCGAGTTTTTTCGCTTCGGTTATGTCGGCGGTGGTTATTCCCCTGCCGACTTCGGAAATTTTGATTTTCTTTGCCGATTCTTCAATGTCGGCAATTTCATCGTCCGAAAGGTCATAGCCCTCTCTTGTTGCGGCTTCGGCAAAGAGAATGTTCGCTCTCGCGTCGGACAGCGCTTTGTCGCGGAAATATTCAAACCAGGTTGTGCTTTTATTGTAATTTTGCTTTTTAAGCGGTTTTGAAGAATCGATCGCCGAAGAGTCGAACGAACTGTCGGAGAGAAAACTCTGATATTCGTCATAAAAATAATAGGTGAGCATTGCGGCGTCGACCTTGAAATTATCGCTTTCATAAACCGTCGCTTCACGGAGATAATCGCCCTTATCCAAACGCTCGTTCACAAGGCGGAGCGAAAAAGCCCCCGCAACCACAAGCACTGCCAAAAC
>CAVDRT010000019.1:0-4502 GCA_963611445.1 bacterium | reverse complement strand
GAGTTCTGCTTTGCTTTCAAACCACGAGCCAAATTTGCGGCCGATGAGGACGCCCAAAAGTGTGAACACAAATGTTGTGAGCCCTATAAGCGTTATGGCTTCGAAAATGTTGACCTTGAGGAAAGCAAATGTAATTCCCGCGGCGAGCGCGTCAATGCTTGTTGCGACCGCTAAGAGAAATAATTCTTTGATGTTGAAAACCGTTTGTTGCTTTGATTCTTCATCTTTTTTGAAAGATTCAATTATCATCTTAATGCCGATGAACGCAAGCAAAATGAAGGCAATCCAGTGGTCAAACGCTGTGATGTATTTTTCAAATCGCTTTCCGAGAGCCCAGCCCAAAAAGGGCATAAGTGCCTGAAATCCGCCGAAAAACAGCGCCATTGTGAATGCGTATTTGAGGTTTAGTTTCGGCATATTGAGCCCCTTGCAGACAGAAACCGCAAATGCGTCCATCGAAAGCCCGATGCCAATCAAAAATATTTCCCAAATTCCCATAATACAAGTCTCCAAACATTAAATCAGACTTTAAAATATATGAACATTAACAACCATTGTATCACTCCGGATTGTTATAGTCAATAGAAAAAATGCAAAATCAGACTCAAAAAAATCCCGATTTAAACCTTCAGGACACAAATTTTGTAAATAACCTTAATACTTTATTAACACAAGAATCGACGCAATAGTTTAAAATTAACAAAAGGCGGTTTTAACTCGGCAGTTGCCGCCCGTTTTCGGAAAGGATATTTATTCATTATGAGAAATATAAAAATAATGATAGTTGACGATGACTCCAACATATGTGAACTCTTAAGGCTTTATATGGAAAAAGAGGGCTACGAAGCCGTGGTTGCGGGTGACGGCAGGCAGGCTGTCGATATGTTCGCCGAGGCGGGTCCCGACCTTATTTTGCTTGATATAATGCTGCCGCACCTCGACGGCTGGCAGGTTTGCAGAGAAATAAGAAAAACAAGTAAAGTTCCGATAATAATGCTCACCGCAAAAGGCGAGGTTTTTGACCGCATACTGGGGCTTGAACTGGGCGCCGATGATTATATTGCCAAACCGTTTGACGCAAAAGAGGTTGTTGCAAGAGTCAAAGCGGTGCTCAGGCGCACATTGCCCGACGACCTTGACGGCGTTAAAGAGGTGAGATACGATAAACTCATAATCAACCTCTCAAATTACGAAATGATTGTTGACGGAAAACAGATAGACACGCCGCCCAAAGAACTTGAACTTATTTATCATCTGGCAAGCAATCCTAACCGCGTTTTCACAAGAGACCAGTTGCTTGACGAAGTTTGGGAATTCGATTACTACGGTGATTCAAGAACGGTCGATGTCCATATAAAAAGACTGCGCGAGAAACTTGAAGGCGTTTCGGACCAATGGTGCCTCAAAACCGTTTGGGGCGTCGGATATAAATTTGAATGTAGGGACAAAAAGGCGTGAGTCCGATGAGAAAAGGCAAACTGTTTAACAAGGTTTATTTCACAACCGTTGTTTCGGTGCTTTTGTGTATGTCGATTATCGTGGTTTTGCTTTTCACCCTTGTCGGGCGAATGTTGGCAAAGGAAAAGCGGCAGCTTTTGAGTGAAAACTGTTCAACTGTTTCGACAATGTTCACGGATTCGATCGATAGCGGCAGTTTTAAATCCACGCTCCCGAGCGTTGTTTATGTTTTGTCGCGCGCAATTGACGCCGATATGTTTCTTTGCGATAAAAGCGGAAACATCTTTTTGTGCAGCTGCGACGAATGGCACCAAAAGGGCAGTTGCGGTCATTCCGTCGGTGTGATACCCGAGTCGATTTTAAGCAAAGCAAATAAAGAATATTATGAAGTCGGCAATATGAGCGGAAGATATAACAAGGCGTTTTATAACTACGGTATGCCGCTCAAAGACAACGACGGAAACACGGTGGCTTATGTGTTTGCCTCGTCTCCGTCGTCTGCGCTCAAGACATTTATGGTCGACATTCTGAAAATATATCTCATTTGCTGCATAATCCCGCTGGTTATTTTGTTTCTGGTGGTTTACGCCACAACATACAGAATGACGAAGCCGCTCAATATGATGTCCGACGCCGCGAAATCAATGGCAAAGGGCGATTTCTCAAAGCGTGTTCCCGTGAGGGGAAATGATGAGGTTGCCGACCTTGCGCGGTCATTTAATAAAATGACCGATTCACTTGTCAGGCTTGAAAGCACAAGACGGAGTTTTGTTGCCAATGTTTCGCACGAATTAAAAACCCCGATGACGACAATCGGCGGGTTTATCGACGGAATACTTGACGGAACAATCCCGCCTGAGCGTTCTTCGTATTATCTTAATATAGTTTCAAGCGAAGTCAAACGGCTTTCAAGGCTTGTGCGTTCAATGCTTTGCCTTTCTCAACTTGAATCGGGCGATATGAAAGTAAGTCTTCAAAAAATCAGCCTGAACGAGGCAATCGGGGCTACATTGATTGCTCAGCAGCAGAGAATAGAAGAGAAAAACATATCAATTGAAGGACTCGACGACGGAAAAATCTATGAGGCTTTCGCTGACGCCGACCTTATCAGCCAGGTATTCTATAACCTTGTGGACAATGCGATTAAATTCACAAATGACGGCGGAACGATTTCATTTGCATTTTCTTATGAAAACGGCTATTCGCTGATAAAAATACGCAACACGGGCGACGGAATACCCGAAGAAGAACTCAAATATATTTTTGATAGGTTCTATAAAGTCGATAAATCCCGCTCCGCGAACAAAAACAGCACGGGTCTCGGGCTTTATATAGTTAAAACAATTGTCGATGTACACGGCGGAAAAATAACCGTCCGCAGCCGCCAATATGAATATACCGAGTTTGAGGTTGCACTGCCGTACCCCGAAAACGAGGAAAACAGCGCGGCAATTTCAAATTATGAAACGGAGATGACCGAAAATGACTGATGATATTTTTGACAGCAACAATGAAAATACAAACGGCAATAAAGAGGTTGAAGAAAACACTCTTGAAAACAAATCGGCAACAGAGGAAGACAAATCGGCTTTTTCCGGTGCAGAAGATGTAACGCCGCCGGCAGAAAACACACAAGAAACTTCAAACGAAAACGAGGCGCCCGAAATCTTTTCCGACGGGCCGCAGCTGCCTGAAAACGAACAACAAAGCGAGCAGCAGTCGGATGGTGAAAAAACAGCCGCCTCTGCCGATTCGGGCGCTCCTGCCGAATACACTTTGGGTGCGGATAAAAACACAAATTATACTGCAAACGAAAAATATTTTTCGGGCTATGAGTTTCCGAATAACACGAAAACAGAGGAAGATAAAACAGGCAAAAAGGGTATGCGGGTTTTCGCCCTTGTTTTGGTGCTTATTGTTGTGCTGACATCTCTTTTGACCGCAGGGTATTTCCTCGGAAAATCATCTGCTTCAAACTCAACAAAGAATTTTAAGTCGGCTGAACTTTCATCGAAAAAAGACTCAAAGCAGGAGGATATTTCATCGGTTTTTGAAAACACTTCAAAATCGGTTGTTTCCATAGTTGTTTATAACAATTCCACCGCGTCGCGTGCAAGCGGCGTAATCTATTCAAGCGACGGATATATTGTGACCAACGACCATATCTATTCCAAAATATCTTCGCCTAAATTTATCGTAACTTTGGCTGACGGCACGCAATATGACGCAAAATATATTGCCGGCGACACAAGAAGTGATTTGGCGGTTTTGAAAATCGACGCAAAGGGTCTCGACGCCGCAACATTCGGCGATTCGTCCGAACTCGGTGTGGGCGAAGACATTTTGACGATAGGTTATCCCGGAACATCGTCAGACAATTCAGCGTCGCTTACAAGCGGCATTATTTCGGCACTTGATGTCAGAGTGACAACCACTTCGGCATATTCCGGAAAATATATTCAGATAAACGCCGCAATAAACCCCGGCAATTCGGGCGGCGCGCTTGTCAATATGTATTCGCAGGTGGTCGGCATAACTTCGGCAAAACTGTCAAGCAGTGATTATGAGGGCATAGGGTATGCAATCCCTTCTGCGACCGTGAAACACAATGTCGATCTTCTGATAAAAGAAGGCTCTGTCAAAGGCAGGGCAAAACTCGGAATAACTTATAAAGAAATCGATAAAATGAGTTCCGAACTCGGCAATTTGCCGATGGGAATTTATATCGCATCTATTTCCGACGACAGCGGAATGAGCGGAATCGGAATCAATGTCGGCGATGTGATAACATATGTCAACGACAAACAGATAACCTCTGCCACTGTGATGCTTGATGTTATTGATAACGCAAAAGCGGGAGACACGATAAGTATAACGGTCTATAATCCCGATTCGGGCAATTCGAACAATTTCAGCGTCACATTGACCGAAGACGGCGGCTCATCAAGTTTTTCATTGGTCGACGCCGATTCGGGAAACAGTTCTTCCGATTCGTCAAGCTCCGAATCGTCACGCTCGGCATCCTGACGCAAATATTCATTTAA
>CAVDRT010000018.1:0-3723 GCA_963611445.1 bacterium | reverse complement strand
AGCGCGGTGAAACTTGCCGATCCGACTGTTTTGGGCGTGAAACTGCCGCCCGAATTTTCAATTCCGACCGACGAAACAAGGGCAGACAGGACCACATCGGCGTTCCCGACCGAACTTTCGCCGACCCACTGGGAATTGAGAATGTCGTCGCTTGAAAAGACGAGGAGCGTGCTTTTCTTGTCGCCGTCTTTGTTGACTGCCGCCACCGCCGCCGGATAACTTTCGGCTTTTGACGAATCGGCAATCCAATCGTCAGCCGCATTGTCGGGATACACAACAACGGTTGCAAGCGTTGACATAATCGCTTCGGTCGACCTGTTTTCGTGCGTGTCGAAAAGCAGCGAGAGCGGAACATTGTTTCCGCTTATAAACAAAGTGCCCGATTTAGCATTTTGGAAATATTCCGTGTTGTTGCTTTTGAGCCCGATCGTGGTCGGCTCGCCGTCGATATGATAGTTCCCCGTGTCGTAAAGCACACCGCTTTCGGTTGAAATGCCCCATTCGTTGAGGAAAGTTTCAAGTTTCGGGAGTTCGGGCGACGAAGCCGAGGCAAAATAAATCACTGTTTTCCCCATTTTGCCGTCGTTTTGCAAAAATGCGTCAAGCGCTGTGATTTCCGCGTCGGTCATATCTCTTTCGGGTGCGGCGATAACAACGGCGTCATAATCTTCGGGTATTTCCGAAACGACCAGACCGCTGACGGTGCCGACCGAATAATTGTTGGTTGTGAGCAGACTTGTGAGAGTTCCCGAAACGCTGTCGGAGCAATAATTTTCGAGTATTCCGACATTCATTGAAACATTATCGCCCGTGAGCGAAGTTATCGCCTTGACAAGCGCCGATTCGAGTTGATTTCCCGAAATTGTCTGATAATAACTTGAACTTTCGGTTGCGTATATATCCGAAAAGCCGACCGCCGTGTGTTTTTCACTGTCCCCTGAGCCGACCGAAACGATCATATCACCGAAATCAAACTGCAAATCCGAAAAACTCTTTGAAAAAGTGCTGAAATCGGGCTCATACGGGTCGACAAATGTGACATTTATGCGGCTGTTGTACTTGTGATACTGCTTAAGCAGTTTGACGGTTTGAGCAAAATATTTTCCCGTTGAATCGGAAGTGCTGTAAGCCTGGTTGACATAATAACTGTAATAGCGCCCTTATAATCGTCCTCATCGGAGAGGACATAGATATTCACATCTTTTTTAACGGTTTTGAGAAATTTGATGTTTTCTTCGGTCAGGCTGTTTTCGGCGCCCGAACTCATATCAACCGACAGCGGAAAAGCATTGCCGAGAGCCGAAACAATGACATTGAGCGCAACAACGGCGGCAATGATTATTGCGGCAAAAGCCGTTGAATATGCCGCTGATTTAAGTTTTTTTGAGCCGCCGAGAGGTGATTTTTTTGTTTTCTTTTCATTTTTAAACATTTGAAACCCTCCTTAACCGCGGCGCCTTTTTTCAAGAGCCGTGACCGTAAGCCCAATAAACAAGGCGGCAAAACTCAGGAAAAAGACGATGTTTGAAACTTCGAGCTGACCGTTTATGAACGAAAGATAACGCTTTGAAAACGAAATCCAGCTTGCCGCCGAAGAGATGAATTTTGCCGAAAATGTATCCGAAAGCGTGTCGAGCATAAGCAAAAAGAACGAAACGGCAAAACTTCCGATTGCCGCAACCACCTGACTTTCGGTGAGTGCGGAAACGAATGTGCCGATTGAAACAAGCGCCGAGCCCAAAAGCAAAGCACCGATAATATCCGAAATGTATGCAATCGGGTCGACCGATGTAAATCCGGCAAGCACAAGTTCATATATAACGGTGGGTACAAACATCAGCATAAAGAAACAAAGCGTTGCAAAAAATTTGCCAAAGACCACGCTCAGGGTGCTGACGGGCGCCGTGAAAATCGCGCGGTCGACCTTTTGGCGGCGGTCCTCACTGAAAAGCCTCATTGTGAGAATCGGGGTGAGAATGAGGACTATCGTGAACATATTTTGAAAAATATAGCCTATTTCGGAATAGCCGTATCCGAGCATTGAAGCAAAGAAAAGCCCTGAAAAGAAAACAGCCGCGGTTAGGGCTATGTAGCCGATTGGGTTTTGAAAATATGATTTAAATTCCCGTTTGAATATCGCACTCATATTTCATTTCCCTCGCTTTCTTCGTCTTTCTCGGTTTCTTCGACACTGCCGTATTCTTCAATTTCATTTTCTCCGTCAGCCGAAACGCCGTTTGTGTCGGATTCCGATGTTCCGTCGGGCTTTTGTTCTTCGGAGTCTTCCCCGGTGTCTTCTTCAGTGTTTTCCTCAGCGTCTTCGGATTTTGATGATTCTTTCAGCAAATCAAGGAAGGTCTGTTCAAGTGAAATTTCGTTTTTGCGGATTTCCAAAAGCGGAATTCCCGTGTCTCCGAGCGTTTCAACAACCGCCTGTCTTATATCCCGGTCTTCGGTTATCTTATAGTCGGCAGCGCCCTCTTCGCGGCTTGCAAGGCGCTCAACCGCTCGGGCGCCCTCGATTGCCGACAAAATGCCGCTTATATCATCTTCGGTTTTCACCCTGACGGTCAGCGTTTCGGCTTCGCCCACGCCGCCAGCAAGATTTTCGGCAGTGTCGTTTGCAATAAGCCGACCGCCGTTGATGATGATGATATGCTCGCAAACCGCCTCAATTTCGGACAGGATATGAGAACTCAAAATTATTGTGTGATTTTTGCCGAGTCTTTTAATGAGGGCTCGGATTTCGGTTATCTGTTTGGGGTCGAGCCCTGCGGTGGGCTCGTCTAAGATGAGCACTTTCGGATTTCCGATGAGCGCGCCCGCAAAACCGACGCGCTGGCAATATCCCTTTGACAGCGTTTTGATGAGTCGGTTTCCGACTTCAGAAATGCCGACAAGGCGGCAAATTTCTTCAAGGTGCGGCGCTTTCGGGAATTTGACCTTTTTGAGCTCGAAAATAAATTCCAAATATTCAAAAACCGTCATATCACCGTAAAGCGGCGGAATTTCAGGCAAATAACCGATTCGCTTTTTTGCCTCTTTCGGCTCGTTCACAATGTCAAAGCCGTCGATTTTGACCGTTCCCTCGGTCATCGGGATATATCCGGTCAATATGTTCATTGTGGTGGATTTTCCGGCGCCGTTCGGCCCCAAAAAGCCCAATATCTCGCCGTCGTTCACGGTGAAACTCACATCGTCAACGGCGAGCAGCCTGCCGTATTTTTTTGACAAATGGCTGACTTCAATCATTTGTTTTCCTCCTTCAAGGATTTATTTGATATGTAACTATTTTAACAGACATATCGCCTTAATTGTAAACACAATAAAAATTATGCTTCGATTTTATAAATCAAGCAAACGGCGGTGGCAGACATCCCCTCGCCCGAGCCCGTGAAACCGAGTCCCTCTTCGGTTGTCGCTTTGACATTGACCGCCCCCTCTGAAATTTCGCAGTCCGCCGCGATATTTTTAACCATTTGTGAGATAAAAGGCGAGAGTTTCGGGGCTTGCGCCGCCACGGTTGCGTCAATGTTTGAAACGGCAAAACCGTTGTCTTTAAGTTTTTTGACCGTTTCTTTCAAAAGGCAGCGGCTTGAAATGCCGCGATACTTTTCATCGCTGTCGGGGAAATGGCGCCCGATGTCGCCGAGTGCCGCCGCGCCGAAAAGCGCGTCGCAAATGCTGTGCAGCAGAACATCAGCGTCGGAATGGCCCAAAAGC
>CAVDRT010000017.1:0-5118 GCA_963611445.1 bacterium | reverse complement strand
TAATTTATCTGGCCGTTTTTCAAAATGTTCCGCAGGTAAAAGCCCAGGGAATAAACCTTCTTTTCTTTATTCCGATTGCCCTTTTTTCAACGGTTAAATATTTTTTGAACAAAGAAATAGACTTCAAAACCGTTTTGTTTGCCGCCCTCGGCGGTGTGCCCGGAACGGTTGCAGGCACTCTGCTGCTTAAAGTTATCGGTGCGACGCTTCTTTCAAAAATTTTCGGTGCAAGCCTTATTCTGCTCGGGATATACACCGTTTTTTCGGCAAAAAGCAACAATCCTCACGGCAATAAAAGTTCTTTTAAGGGAAGGCAATGATTGACTTTTTGTCCATAATAATATATAATCTATTAGATAGTTTTTTCTAAATGAATTATTTTTGAATTTACCGCAAATTTTCAGTTTGTGTTCCGAATAAAAAAACAAGGGGTGCCGCAAGACTTGGAAAAGTTCGTAATAAACGGCGGAAATCGCCTGCACGGTGAAATCACCATCAGCGGTGCAAAAAATGCAGCCGTTGCAATTTTGCCGGCAGTCATTCTGTCCGACGGTATTTGCCGCATTGATAATCTTCCCGATATTTCCGATGTTAACTCAATAATTAAAATTTTATCCGAACTCGGAGCCGATGTTATCGCGCTTTCGGGTCATTCCGTGCAGATTGACCCCAAAAATCTCCGCTCTTGTGTTCTTCCGTATGAACTCGCGTCCAATATGAGGGCGAGCAGTTATTTTATCGGTGCTTTTCTCGGTCGTTTCGGCAAAGCAAAGGTCGCTCCCCCCGGCGGGTGTGATTTCGGCACAAGGCCGATTGACCAACACATCAAAGGTTTTGAGGCTCTCGGCAGCCGTGTGACATACGAAAACGGTATGGTCGCGGCAACAGCACCCTCGGGTCTTAATGGCAATTCCGTATATCTTGACAAGGTTTCGGTCGGCGCCACGATAAACATAATGCTGGCGGCGGTCAAAGCTGAGGGTATGACGGTTATCGAAAACGCCGCAAGAGAGCCGCACATTGTCGACCTTGCAAACTTCCTCAATTCAATGGGCGCCGACATTATGGGTGCCGGAACAAATGTCATCAAAATCAAAGGCGTCAAAACCCTTTCGGGCTCTAATTACAGCATTATCCCCGACCAAATCGAGGCGGGAACATATATGGCGGCGGCAGCTGCCACAAAAGGCGATTTACTTATCAAAAATGTTATACCGAAACACCTTGAATCGATAACCGCAAAGATTATTGAAGCGGGTGCAACGGTTCAGGAATTTGATGAAGCGGTGCGAGTCATCGCAACATCCCGTCCGCACAAATGCAATTTCACAACAATGCCGCACCCCGGTTTCCCGACCGATATGCAGCCGCAAATGACAACTCTCCTTTCGTGCGCCGAAGGGGTGAGCATTGCAAGCGAGGGCGTTTGGGACAACCGTTTCCGATATGTCGACCAGCTCACAATAATGGGCGCCGACATACAGGTTGACGGCAAAACCGCAATCATCACAGGAGTGGATTCTCTGAAACCCGCCCGTGTTTTCGCAACCGACCTTCGCGCCGGTGCCGCAATGATTATTGCAGGACTTATGACAAAAGGCGTCACGGAAGTGCACGATATTAAATATATAGACAGAGGTTATGAAAACATAGTAGACAAGCTCACCGCCGTCGGCGGAGATATTAAACGCATTTATATCCCCGACGATTATGTGAAAAAAAGTGCGGTGTGAGCACGGTTTTAAAAATTGTTTTTTAGACAATACTGTCAGCCTTAATATGTTAATATTTAAGAGTGTGCGCCGAGATTTGTTCCCGGCGCACATTTTGACTCTGCGGTTTAAAATTTATAAATTAGGGGTTTATGGGTAAATCGGGGAGATATAAATGAACACAAAAAGCACAATCAAAAAAGCATTCGTCAAAACCATTCTCATAATGGCAGGATACCTTGTCCTCGGTGCCGGATTCGGAATTTTGCTTCAAAGCAAGGGCTTCGGGCTGCCGTGGGCGCTGGCGTCGAGCCTATTTATTTATGCCGGCTCAATGCAATATTTGACCATTGACCTGCTGACGGGCGGCGCCGGTCTTGTCTCGGCGGCGGTCACGGCACTTATGGTCAACGCGAGACATATTTTTTATGGGATTTCAATGGTGTCCGAATGCGGGCAAGGCGTTCCCCTTTGCCGCAATCGGAATGTTGGTTGTTTATTGTCTTCGGAGCGTTTCGTTTTCGGCACCCGAGCATTGGCTGCCCGAACTTTTGGCGTCCGCCGTCACGGTTGTTCTTTATCTTATCAAGCGCAATTCGCTTTTGAGCATTATCGGCGGCACGGCGTGCTATATGCTCCTGATTCAGTTGGTTTTTTAAAGCATAACGCACGAGAAACCGCACGGAAAATCCGTGCGGCAAGATAAATTCAGATGGTAGATTTTAAACATTATATAAGGCGGTCGTCAAATTTTGCGGTCAATTGCCATAAATACAGCAACTCCCATAGACTCCCTTCTTTTGTGCGCTGCCGACAGCGAACAGATCTCCGCTTGGCTCCCTTCTTTTTGACGCAAGTCAAAATAGAGGGGCGCTTTGCGGAGGATATATAAAAAGGGTTTATGCTAATCGGTGTTCTTTGAAGTCGTTATCGAATAATATGTGTTTGATGTGACCTTGTAAACTATCATATAAAACAGCGCGAACACAAAGAAACTTATGACCGTTGTGAGAATAAACAATTTTGTGTTGTTAAGGCTGAAGCAGAACAAAATTTTTCTTATCATCGGAAACGCAACCGCCAAATGAATGCCTGCGGCAACAAGCGGTGCGAAAAAGACGGTGAGCAACTGGGAATTTATGCTTCGCTTTATCTCCCTGTCGGTCATTCCGACATTTTTCATAATTTCAAACCGCGCACGGTCCTCATATCCTTCGGAAATCTGTTTATAGTAAATTATCAGCACCGCCGCCAGAATAAATACCATACTCAAGACTATACCGAGGAACAAAAACGCCCCGAACATACCCTTATAATCAATTCTGTTTGCCTCACGGCTCTCAAAACGGCTTGAGCGAACGCCGTATTTCTCTCCGAGCCCGATATTTTTCATAACCTCGTTGCAGCCGTCGTTGAGTTTCATTTGATTCTCGGCGTTAAGGTCGGTGTCAAACTCATATATCCATTTTAAAATCACGGCGTCGTTTCCACCGGGTGCTTTCATTCCCGAAAACTCTTTGACCGTGTTTTCAAAATCGGGAACTATTATATAAATCGTCGGAATAAGGTTTGCGGCAGCGTCGGGCAACTGCGGGAAATAATCGATTTTTTCGGTTTTGAATTCAGTGTTCCCCACCTTGAGCGTGTCACCCGTATAATCAAACCGATAGCCGTAAATGAGTGCTTCTCCCTTGCCTATCTGCCGCGGTTTCGGCGCCAAACGGTTATAATCTTCAAGCGGAACTATGTTGACCTCGGCAATGTTCGAAACGGTTTTAAGGCCGATGCCGTTCATCGACGACGCGTCAATCGTGACTTTCCCGTCATTTAAAATACCGTAAGCCAACGCCATACGCAAATCCGTCACTTTTTCGGGGTTTGCGTTCATTTTTTCGGCGGCGTCCATAATTTCCATTCTGATATTGCCGATGTTTTTATCAGACATATCATCAAGCGATGACACCCAAATATCCCCGTTTATATCTTTGGGATAACGGGTGTTGAGCGAATCCTCCGCGCCGAAATAAAGGCAGGTTGTGGAGGACACGGTGACAAGCACCATTGTTGCCAAAATGCAGATTGAGGCAAGACCCGCACCGCTTCTTTTCATTCTGTATGCCATTGAGGAGACCGAAACAAAGTGGTTCGGTTTATAATAATAGCCGCGATTTTTTGTGAGAATTTTGCAAAGCAAAACAGAGCCTGCGACAAAAAGCAGATATGTTGCGATTATGACCGCTATAACGGCGACAAAGAACAGACCCATTGCCGAAACGGGGTCCTTTGCCGTGAGTGCCATATAATAACCGGCGGCAAGGACCGCAACGCCCAAAAGCCCCAAAAACCAATTTGCTTTCGGCGGTTTTTCGCCCACTTCGTCACTGTGCAGGAGTTCAATCGGGTTTTGGAATTTGACCTGACGAACGGTGTTGAGAAACAAAAGCACAAAAATCGCACCGAACACGACGGCTGTCATTGAAACCGCACGGCCCGAAATTTTGAAATTGTAACTGACATTGGCTCCCATCATATTGACAAGCCCGAGTTCGGCAAGTTTTGAAAACAAAATCCCGAGGCCGAGCCCCGCACAAAGCGAAACGGCGGCAATCGTGAGGTATTCCCAAAACAGTATTTTTCCGATGTTCAGTTTGTTCATTCCGAGTATGTTATACAGTCCGAATTCCTTTTTTCGGCGTCTTATTAAAAAAGAGTTTGTGTAAAAAAGGAATATTGCCGAGAAAACAGCGGTCACTATTCCGCCGAAGTTCAGCACCGTTTTAATGCTGTCGGCACCCTCCAAATAAGAAACGGTGTTGCCGTAACCGAGAAAATTTATGATGTAATTCATCATTATCATACCGACCGCGGTGAGAATAAACGGAAAATACATCTTCCTGTTTTTCCTGATACCCGCGGCAGCAAGACCTGCATAAAATCCTGTTTTCATATCTGACTGCCCCCTGTCGTGAGCAATGTGAGCGTATCGGATATTTTTTGATAGAACTGTTCATCTTTGTCGTCGCCGCGCCAAATCTGGTGGAACACTTCGCCGTCTTTGATGAACAGCACCCTGTTTGCCGAACTTGCCGCCTTGACCGAATGAGTGACCATCAAGATGGTTTGACCGAGCGAATTTATATCCCTAAAGAGTCTCAAAAGTCCGTCTGTCGCGCCCGAATCCAACGCGCCTGTCGGCTCGTCTGCCAAAATGAGTTTGGGCTCTGTGATTATTGCGCGGGCGATCGCCGCCCTTTGTTTTTGACCGCCCGAAACTTCATAAGGGTATTTTTTGAGGATTTCCGAAATGCCGAGTCTTTTTGCAATCGGGAAAAGGCGCGAAGTCATTTCGCGGTAATTTTTGCCGGCAAGCACCAGCGGGAGATAAATGTTGTCTTCGAGCGAAAAT
>CAVDRT010000016.1:0-15241 GCA_963611445.1 bacterium | reverse complement strand
GATTATAAGCGCCGAGACAAGTGCGGTTGCTTTTATAAGTGTTTTTTTAAATTGCACTGAACTCGCTCCCTTCTTTTCTGAGGTATTTGCTTATTATGAACACACTGCCTATAAGACCGGCGGCAACGCCGATTGCGACAAACTCAAGGAATATCATCAACGCCGAATCCATAAACGGAACGGGGTTTGAGATGCTCAAACTGTCTCTGAGAATTTTAATTACCGCTTTGTATGCAAAATAAAGTATTCCTGTTGAAATCACCGCAGATATAACGCCGAGCAGCATACCTTCGACAACAAACGGAATTCTTATAAACGAATTTGTTGCGCCGACCGCCTTCATAATGCTGATTTCAAGTTTACGGTTATACATTGTGACTCTGATTGTGTTTGAAACAATAACCAGTGCGATAATCACTAATATCAGCACGATCCAAAAACCTGCCATATTTATGCCGTTTTTGATTGCGGTGAGCTTTTGAGCGATTTCAACATTGGATTGAGTTGAATCGACACCGTCGACCTTTTGAATGGCTTTAAGCGTCTTTTCAAACTTAGTGATGTCGGCGATTTTGACATCCGCCCCGTCAGACAAAGGATTGCTGTATTCGGAATCTCCGCTTGCGGCATAGTCAAATGCTGTGGCGCTTTCTTTAAGCTGATTTTCCTTAAGGCGTTCAAGTGCCGTTTCCTTGCTCACATAAGTGACGCTTTCGACATTGGAAATCTTTTTTATTTCCTCACAAACTGCCTTTGCCTCTTCTTCACTGTGGACCTTATACATATCATCGGTGACTTCTGAAGGATCAAGAATTTTATCGTTTTCTTCGTCACCGTAAATGACCGAGTTTGCGTCGTTGAAAAAGACCTTGATGAGGTTTTCTTTTCCCATATCGCCCATTGCACGGTCAAGATTTTCGGTTATCAGCGAAAATGAACCGATTATCACCATACAGGCGACAAGCACGCCGACCGACGCAAGCGACATAAGTTTATTGACCCAGACATTTTTGCAGCCCGTACCCAAAAGGTACCTAAAAGTTCTCGGTTTCATAGCACACCCCCGTCGGAATTGTCGGCGATGATGTGACCCTTGTCAATCATCACCACTCGCTGGTTGAAATCCCTGACGAGCTGGTGCTCGTGAGTTACCATAAGAATTGTTGTGCCGCGGCGGTTTATCTCGGTCAGCAGTTCAACAATTTCATAAGACATATTGGGGTCGACATTTCCTGTCGGCTCGTCGGCTATTATAAGGCTCGGGCGGTTGACAAGTGCACGAGCAAGTCCCACCCTTTGCTGTTCGCCGCCTGAAAGTTCAACCGGCATTGAACGGGCTTTGTGGCCGAGACCGACCATATTCAAGACCCTCGAAACATTTTTGCGTATCGCGCGGTTGCTTGCACCGACAACACGCATTGAAAAAGCAACATTTTCGAAAACATTGAGATTCGGTATCAGGCGGAAATCCTGAAAAACGATGCCCATTGTTCTGCGAAGTTTGGGAACATCTTTGCGTTTCATTTTTGTGAGGTCGAAACCGTTGACCATAATCTTTCCTGTGCTCGGTTTTTCTTCCCTCATAATGAGTTTCATAAAGGTGCTTTTTCCGGCACCGGACGAGCCGACAACGAAAACAAATTCGCCTTTATTGATTTTTATATTAACATCTTCAAGGGCGTGTGTGCCCGTTATATATGTTTTGGAGACACCGCTGAACTCAATCACCGTTTGGTTGGAATCGGGCACGGTGACGACCTGCCGTTCATCTGCGGATATTTTTTCGGTATTCGTAAAAATCACTTCTTTCGCCGAGAGATTTTCTGAAATTTAATACTTAACAGGGCTTGCGGAGAGGTATTTATTGACCATCAAAGCAATTTTGAGAACGATTGCATGGTCGAATTCTCTCAGGTCAAGGCCCGTGATTTTTTTGATTTTTTCAAGTCTGTAAACCAGCGTGTTGCGGTGAACAAACAGTTTTCTTGATGTTTCGGAAACATTGAGGTTGTTTTCAAAGAATGTTTGAATTGTGAAAAGAATTTCCTGGTCCAAACTATCGATTGAGCCGCGTTTGAACACTTCGCGGAGGAAAGATTCGCAAAGCGTGGTGGGCAGCTGATAAATAAGTCTGGCAATACCGAGGCTGCCGTAATTTATGACCGCCTTTTCGGTATCGAACACTTTGCCGACTTCCAAAGCAACCT
Source organism: bacterium (assembly GCA_963611445.1). GTDB lineage: Bacteria > Bacillota > Clostridia > Oscillospirales > Acutalibacteraceae > CAVALG01. The sequence goes on along the minus strand of CAVDRT010000016.1, from coordinate 13,034 downwards.
GCGCTTCCTTAAATGAGGGTGCCAGTTCTTTAAGGTTGTTTGCGGTGGAGCCGATTCCGATTACCGCCTGAATGAAAAATTCGCCCGAAAGTGTGTCAACAATTGTGTTGGCGAGCACATCAAGGTCTTCAGGCTCAATCCCCTCACCCGTTTCTTTAATAAGAACAACATCGTTTTCGTTTATGTTTATAACAAAATCTTTGTTTTTATCGGGGAATATGTTCTGAATGATGTTGTAAACCGAAAGTTCGCTGCGGCTGTCGGAGCGGATAATGAATGCCGTTCTCGGCACATCGCCGTTAAAGTGAAGTTCCCTTGCTTTTAAATAAATATCGCCCGGGAGAATGTTATCAAGAATTATATTCTTAACAAAATTCGCCTTGTCGTATTTTTCGTCATAATAAAATTTGATGTTGGAAAGCGAAACCGCCAATACTTTTGCATATTGCGCCGCCTGCTCATCTATTCCGTCGATATAAAGAACAAAATCGGTTTTTCTGTCTGTTCCGAAAGGCTTATAGGTGTACTGTCCTCTGATGAACACATCTTCGTCCATATCGGTGCTGTAAACCGGAACATCCAATGCCTGTCCGATTTTTCTTAATTCACTTGAAGCAATAACCGTGTTATGCTCGTCTATTACGCCTATTTCGCGGCCTATGGCATCGTTCATCTGACTTATTACGCCTTGAAATAATCTGTTTGCCATTTATACTCCTCCTGCATTGTTGCTGATTAAAAAGCAACCATTACGCCTATGTTACATACTACGATATTATACATTTTACACAATAAACAATACTTTTTCAAGAGATATTGCCAAAAAAACAAAAAAGTTATCAGAAAGTTAACATAAACAGGAAATCTCTCCCTTAAATCAAAGGGAGAGACAAAATAACCATTATAATACTTTTGAAAGAAAGTCTTTAAGACGCGGGGATTTGGGAGAGCCGAAAAACTCTTCGGGTGTTCCCTCCTCCATTATCACACCTTCATCAATGAAAACAACACGAGAAGCAACCTCACGGGCAAAGCCCATTTCGTGGGTCACAACAACCATTGTCATTCCGCTTTCGGCAAGTTCGCGCATAACCTCCAGAACTTCGCCGACCATTTCGGGGTCGAGCGCGCTGGTCGGCTCATCAAAAAGCATAACATCGGGCTGCATTGCAAGCGCGCGGACGATTGCGACACGCTGTTTCTGACCGCCCGACAATTGCGACGGATAATCGTTTGCTCTGTCCTCAAGCCCCACCTTGTGAAGAAGTTGGAGGGCTTCTTTTTCGGCTTCCGTCTTATCTTTGCCGAGTAATTTAATCGGAGCCAGGGTCATATTTTTAAGAATTGTCATATGCGGGAAAAGATTGAACTGCTGAAAAACCATTCCCATTTTTTGGCGGTGTTTGTTGATGTCGGTCTTTTTATCGGTTATGTCGACATCTTCAAAAAGAATCTGACCGCCCGTGGGCTCTTCCAACAGGTTAAGGCACCTGAGAAAGGTCGATTTACCGGAGCCCGAAGGTCCGATTACCACAACGACTTCACCCTTTTTTATATCGGTCGTAATGCCTTTTAAAACCTCGTTTTTGCCGAAAGCCTTGTGAAGGTCTTTGACACTTATCAAAACATTATTTTCAGTGGTCACTCTTCCTCAGCCTCCTCTCGAGTTTGCCTATAAGAAATGTTGCAAACAGAACTAAAACGAGATAAATCCCCGCCAAAACAAGATAAGGAACAAAAGCGTTGTATGTATCCGCAACTATTGCCCTTGCCGCCCTTGTGAGGTCGAACACGGTTATGAAGCCTGCAACCGAAGTTTCCTTGATAAGGACAATGAACTCATTGCCGAGCGCGGGCAAAATGTTCTTTATTGCCTGAGGCAAAATTATATCAATCATTGTCTGCTTATAGTTAAGCCCCAGCGACCTGCCGGCTTCCATTTGCCCTTTATCGACTGCCAAAATACCGCTTCGCATAATCTCGGCGACATACGCGCTTGAGTTTATACCGAACACAATAATCGCGATAATAAGCGCTTTATACGGATTGCCTCTGAACGATGTTGCGAATATGCCGTAATATGACAAAAGCAATTGTACCATAACAGGGGTGCCTCTGATTGCCGCAATATAAACCGACGCGACGGCATTAAAAAATTTCGCGACGACATTTGTTTGAGGAATCACTTTAATAACCGCTAAAATAATACCCAAAACAATACCGATAACAAGAGCAAAAATTGCAATTATTATGGTATTTTTCAGTCCGTCCAACATCATTGTGTAAGTGTTTTGTTTTATGAATATATCATAAACCTTACCGAAAAAATTATCAAACATTATTATTCTCCAAAATCAACAAATCGCACCGCCGTTTTGTTTCGGCGGTGCTGTTAAGTCGTTTTTAATTTCAGCCGTTAAGTCCGTATTTTTCAATGAGTTTGTCGTATGTTCCGTCAGCTTTCAAATCTTTAAGAGCCTTGTTGACATCTTTTTTGAGTTGGTCATCGCCTTTTTTAACGGCAATTCCGTATTTTTCTACGGTGAGCGGAACATCAATAACCTTTACAGCGTCGCTGTTGGCTTCTGCTGCTTCTTTAGCGGTCGAATCATCCATTATGATAACTTCGATATTTCCGTTTTTCATATCTTCGATTGCAAGGCTGATATTGTCGTATGTTTTAACATCTGCACCCTTGATACCGCTGAAGCCCCATTCATCGTCGCCTTTTGCATAAGAAGCGCCGGTAAACCCAGTGCAAACGCCGACTTTCTTGTTTTCAAGTTGTTTGTCGATTTCTTCCTTTGTTGTTCCCGTGAACACAGTGTCGTCTTTAGGTACTATGATTATCTGAGCAGCACCCTCATAGTAAGCGTCCGAAAAATCAACCTCTTTGCTGCGCTTGGCGTTGATTGTGAGACCTGATGCCGCAACATCACAAGTGCCTTGGCTGACGGCTGCCACAACACCGTCAAATTCCATATTGTCGATTTTAACTTTTTTGCCCATTTTGTCGGCAACAGCCTTGATAAGGTCGATATCGAAACCGGTGTAATCACCGTTCTTATCAAGATATTCGAAAGGTTCGAATTCCGCATTTGTTGCAACTATAAGCGTATCATTCTTGCTGCCGCAACCTGTGAAGCAAAGGCAAACTGCCAAGAGAGCCAAAACTACTGCTACTATCTTTTTCATTTTCTTTTCCTCCGTAAATTCTTTTGATGTTTCCATATTAACACCGTTTTAATCATTTGTCAACACATTTTTTAATATTTATGCAATTTTTTATAATATTTTCAGATTTTAAGCAATTTTATACATAATATAATGTATAAAAACAAAATTATACATCTTTTGGAAATATCGTTTTTGCAGCAAAAAATCGCAGCCGGAAAATCGGCTGCGACATTTGAAGATAAATTTAGCGATATTTACGCTTGCGAGCTGCTTCTGATTTCTTTTTGCGTTTTACAGAAGGCTTTTCATAATGCTCTCTCTTGCGAACCTCTTGGATTACACCGTCTTTTGCGGTCTGTCTCTTAAAGCGTCTGAGCGCGTTATCAAGAGATTCATTATCTTTAACTTTTACCTGGCTCACTAAAATTCCCTCCCTCCGCTGTGCAGGGGTCTTAAATCTTCTTAATTATACAGCAGCAAAACCCTTTTGTCAATAGTTATTTCGCGACAATATTGACAAGCTTGCCGGGAACATAAATTTCCTTGATAATATTTTTGCCGTTTATCATTTCGGCAACAGTTTCATCGGCTTTTGCCAACGTGACGGCGTCCTCTGATGAAATATCGGCGTCGACATTAAGTCTTGCTTTTATTTTGCCGTTTATCTGAACGACAATTTCAACCGTTTTATCGGCACATTTGCTTTCGTCGAACTTCGGCCACGACGATTCGGACAGCATACCGCCGAAATTGTTTTCAGCCCACATTTCTTCCGTGATATGCGGTGCAATAGGATTCAGAAGCGTTATGAAAGTTTTGAGTTCCTTTTCGGTTATGCTGTTTTTTGCATAAATCTCATTAAGCAGCGACATCATTGCGGCAATCGCCGTATTGAATTTAAGCGTATCGTAATCGGCAGAAACCTTCTTGATTGTTTTATGGAAAGACGATTCAAGTTCTTTTGAATATTCGTCGCCCTTGACCACAATATCATTCAGTCCCCAAACACGGTCAAGAAAACGCTTTGAGCCTTTAACGCCGTTTTCGGACCACGGAGCCGCCTTTTCATAGTCGCCCATAAAGAGAATATATGTACGAAGCACATCGGCACCGTATTCATCAACAACATCGTTGGGGTCAACGACATTGCCCTTTGATTTGCTCATCTTGTCGCCGTCAGGTCCCAAAATAAGGCCTTGAGCCGTTCTTTTTGCATAAGGCTCCGGGGTCGGAACTTCGCCGATGTCATAAAGGAATTTGTGCCAGAATCTCGAATAAATCAAGTGGCGTGTGACATGTTCCATTCCGCCGTTATACCAATCGACGGGGAGCCAATATTTGAGTTTGTCTCGGTCGGCAAAACATTTGTCGTTGTGCGGGTCAATATATCTCAAAAAGTACCACGATGAGCCCGCCCACTGCGGCATTGTATCGGTTTCGCGGCGTGCGTCTTTTCCGCATTTCGGGCATTTGCAATGCACGAAATCGTCAATTTTGGCAAGGGGGCTTTCGCCGTCTGTGCCGGGCTCGAAATTCTCGATTTTCGGCAATTTGAGCGGAAGTTCGTCATACGGCACGGGAACCATTCCGCACTCGGGGCAATGAACAATCGGAATCGGCTCGCCCCAATATCTCTGGCGGTTAAACGCCCAGTCTTTCATCTTATACTGAACGCCTTTTTCGCCGATGCCCTTCTCTTCAAGATATTTAATCATTGCGGAGATAGAATCTTTTTTGTTTGTCATTCCGTTCATAAATCCGGAATTGACCATTTCGCCGTCGCCTGCATATGCTTCTTTTGAAATATCTCCGCCTTTTATGACCTCGATTATATCAATACCGAATTTTTTTGCAAAGTCATAGTCGCGTTCATCGTGAGCGGGAACTGCCATTATTGCGCCTGTGCCGTAGCCCATCATAACATAATCGGATATGTAAATCGGAATTTCTTTGCCGTTAACCGGATTTATCGCCGAAAGGCCTTCGATTTTGACACCTGTTTTATCTTTCACAAGCTGGGTTCTCTCGAATTCGGATTTTTTGGCACATTCGTTTTTATATGCGTCAAGTTCAGCTTTGTTTTTGATTTTATCCGCGTATTTTTCAATATAAGGGTGTTCGGGCGCTATTACCATAAATGTGACGCCGAACAAAGTGTCGGGACGGGTGGTATAAACTCTCAAACAATCATCTGTTCCGTCAAGTCCGAAATTAACAAATGCGCCTGTTGACTTCCCTATCCAGTTTTCCTGCTGAAGTTTGACATTCGGGAGATAGTCGACATCTTTAAGACCTTCAAGCAGTTTGTCTGCATATTCGGTTATGCGGAGATACCAAACCTCCTTTGACTTTTGAATGATATTGCTGTGGCATATATCACATTTTCCGCCCTGTGAATCTTCGTTTGAAAGAACAACTTTACAACTCGGGCAATAGTTAACAAGAGTCTTATCCCTGAAAACCAAGCCTTTTTCAAACATTTTGAGGAATATCCACTGAGTCCATTTATAATAATCCTCATCCGTTGTGTCCACAACACGGCTCCAATCGAAAGAAAAGCCGACCCTTTTGAGCTGACTTGTGAATTTTTTGATGTTATTATCGGTCACCTGTCTCGGGTGGATACCTGTTTTTATGGCATAGTTTTCGGTCGGCAGCCCGAATGCGTCAAACCCTATCGGGAAAAGGACATTATATCCCTCAAGTCTGCGTTTTCTTGAAACAACTTCAAGACCCGAATACGCCTTGATATGCCCGACATGCATACCCGCGCCGCTCGGATACGGGAACTCGACAAGCGCATAAAATTTCGGCTTATCGCTGTTGTCTTTCGCTTCAAAAGTTTTGTTGTCGTCCCAAATTTTCTGCCATTTTTTCTCGGTTTCGGAAAAATTATATTTCATTATTTATCTTCCTGCCCTTTCGCCAAAATAGTTTCAACATCAATCTCGGTGCCGTCTGCCCATATTCTTTCAAGGTCGTAAAACTCTCTTGCCTTGCGGTCGAAAATGTGAATGACGACATCGTTATAATCAAGCAGCATCCAATCGTGCGCTTTTGTTTCCTTATGGTGCGGCTCAACGCCGTTTTCGCTCAACTTCGTCTCAACATAATCGGAAAGTGCGCGGACATGGGTTGACGATGTTGCCGTTGCGATAACAAAATAATCGGCGAGGTCGGTGATATTGTCTATCTTAATGACCTTGAGGTCAATTGCTTTTTTATCCTCAAGTTCTTTTACAGCCGTGTTTAAAATTTCTTCGGTTTTCATATTTCTTTCCTTCCTGTCAATTCAAAACATAATAATTATAAGCCGACACGGTGTCAATGTGCACGGGTTTCATTTCGCCGACCAGTTCGCATGTTGTAAATGATAAACCCTCAAGCACCGCCTTGTCAATATCCTCTTTTGCACATTGCCTTATTTCTTCAACGCCTTTATAGTCGCGGTCGGCTGAAATAAAATCAGCGACATAAAGAATTTTGCACAAAGGCGACATTTCGGGCTTCGCCGTGGTGTGGTATCTTACAGCGTCCAAAATTTCGCTGTCATCGATTTTTAAAACGGATTTTAAATATTCAGCCCCAGCCATTGCGTGCCACAACTTTTTGGCGCCTTTTTCAACCGGTGTGAGTTCAATGCCGTATTCTTTGAAAAAACCCATCATTTCATCATCGGGCACATTTTTCATAATATCGTGTAAAAGCCCTGCAAGATATGCTTTTTCGGGGTCGCACCCACCGTAAATTTCAGCCAGTTCCTTTGCGCTGTCCGCAACACAGAGCGAATGAAAAAAGCGTTTCGGTGTTTCTTTTTGCTCGATAATTTCTTTGTATTTTTCAAAATCCATTTGTCAATTCCCCTTTTGACCGTAAAGGTGATTTTCTTTTATATATTCAAGCACTTCTTTGTTAAGCGTTGCGCCGATGCCCCCGCTTTGGAGCGCGTTTCTTATTTCTGATGACGAGGCTTCGGGTATTTCCGCTTCGCACAGAATTATTTTTGCCCCGAGCGAAGTTAAATAGTTGAGTTTATCTTTGAAAATTCGGCTGTTTTCACCTTTTCTCACAAATACTACAAGCGTGCAAAGTTTCAGAATATCCTCAAATCTGTACCAACACTCGTCAAACGACGAAAGCATATCCCCGCCGATGACAAGCCCGAACTGTTTTTCGGGATATAAACTTTTAAATTCTTCCAAAGTATCCACCGTATAACTTTTTCCGCTTTTGTTTATTTCATAATCGGAAACCGAAACACGGCTGAAATCCCGGCAAATAATTCGGCACATATTAAATCGGTCAACGCCCCCGGCAAAGTCCTCCCCCACCTCTTTGTGCGGAGGGAGATTGTCGGGCATAACAATCAATTCTTCCGTTTCGGGCAATGCCAAAACCGCTTCGATAATTGCTCTGTGACCTATGTGCGGCGGATTGAATGTTCCGCCGAAAATCATTGTGAGTTTATTTTTTCTTGGCATATGTTTTTCTCAAAGGTGTTCTCGCCGTTTTGGGTGCTGCCTTGGGAGCGGAAAATTTGCTCTGTTTGCCCGATTTTCCCGTTTTGCCCTTTGCCGCCGCCTTTTTGGCTGCTTTGGGTTTCGGCTCGCGAACGGTAACGCCCGATTTTCCGTCGAATATTATGCGAACGCACTCGGGTTTGCGGCTTTTGCGATAAAGAATAAATCTTCTGCCGATAACCTGAACAACATCGCTTTTTGTCGCCTCGGCAAATTCCGACGCCGCTTCACGGGCAGTCATACCTGCATTTTCAAGAACAGAAATTTTGATAAGTTCATTTAAATCAAGTTTTTCTTCGGCAAAGGCAATCATCTGTTCGTTTATTTTGCCTTTTCCCACCTGCAAAACGGGCTCATATCCGTTTGCCAAGCCGCGCAATGCGGCGCGTTGTTTACTGTTAAGCATCTGTTTCTCCTTCGAAAAGTGAATTTGCAAATTCTTTGGCATCGAAATATTGCAGGTCGTCAATACCCTCTCCGACGCCGACCAGTTTAACGGGTATTCCCAATTCGTGATTGACGGCGATTGCGATTCCGCCCTTTGCGGTACCGTCAAGTTTTGTGAGCACAAGTCCCGTTATATCGCAAACGGTCATAAATTCTCTCGCCTGATTTACCCCGTTTTGACCCGTTGTTGCGTCAAGAACAAGAACTGTTTCTATTCTTGAATCGGGCAGTTCTCTTTTTATGACACGGCTGATTTTTTCAAGTTCCTGCATCAGATTTTTCTTGTTGTGCAATCTTCCCGCGGTGTCGCATATAATCACATCGGACCCGCGCGATTTTGCGGCGGCAACAGTGTCAAACACAACAGCCGCCGGGTCCGAGCCTTCAGCGTGCTTCACAATGTCGACCCCGACGCGGCTTGCCCAAACATCAAGTTGCTCAACGGCGGCGGCACGGAATGTATCGGCGGCACCCAAAATAACGCTTTTGCCCTCTTTTTTCAGGTTGTTTGCAAGTTTCCCGATTGTGGTGGTTTTTCCTGCGCCGTTCACGCCGATTACCAATATAACCGACGGTTTTGTATCGGTTTTGAGTGAATGATCGCCGTCAAGAATTTCAAAAACAATGTCGGACAACATTCCTTTGATTTCTTTCGGGTCTTTCACGCCGTTTTTTTTGACCTCTTCACGAAGTCTGTCGCATATATAAACCGAAGTTTCAACACCCACATCGCAGGTTATCAAAATTTCTTCAAGTTCCTCAAATAATTCTTCATCGATTTTTGTGAAATTGTTTAAAAATCCGTTCACCGCTCCCGAAATCGAATCGCGTGTTTTTTTGAGCCCGGCGGCAATTTTTCCGAAAAAGCCCATTTAAATTCCTCCTTTACCAAGCGGACATTTATGATAATTTAAGCGTTTTGACAAGTTCGTCGACATTAAGTTGCAAAAGTTTTGTGACGCCTTTTTCCTGCATTGTGACGCCGTAAAGCATATCGGCGGCTTCCATCGTTCCGCGCCTGTGAGTCACGCAGATAAACTGTGTTCCGCCGTCGCCCCTGTGCATATAATTTGCAAAGCGCTCGACATTTATGTCATCAAGTGCGGTGTCGACCTCATCAAAAAAGCAGAACGGCGGCGGTGACACCTTGATTATGGCAAAGTATATCGAAATGGCAATAAGCGCCTTTTCTCCGCCCGACAGTGCTTCTATGCTCGGCACATTTTTGCCCGGCAGTTTGACATTTATATCAATCCCGCTTTCAAGAATATTATCCGGGTCGGTGAGCGACAATTCACCCTTTCCTCCGCCGAATAAATCGGTGAATGTGGCGGAGAAATTTTTGCTTATCTTTTCAAAGCCTTCGGTAAATTTTTCTTCCATTTGACCCGTAAGCGAGGTGATAAGTTTTGTCATTTCGGCGCGTGATTTTTCAATATCCTTGATTTGCGCAGTCATAAATTCATATCTCTCGCTGACCTCTTTGTATTCTTCAATCGCCGAAACATTGACGCTTCCGAGAGACTTGATTTTTGTCTTTATGGCTGCCAATTCTTTTCTTGCTTCGGTTATACCGTCAATTTTCACGCCGATATTTTCGGCTTCGGCACGGGTGAGTTCGTATTCGTCAAAAAGCCGCCTTATAATATCGTCGTGCGCCGTGAGCATTGACTCCTTGCGTTCTTCGAGTCTTGCCACTTCACCGCCGAGTTTTTCACGCTCGGACATTTTTTCGCGTTCAAGACTTCTGAGACGCTGCCCCTCTGAATCGGCGGATTCACGCTTTTTCTTGAGTTCTTCGATGTTTTTTGAAATATTATCGGTTTCGGCTTTCAGTTTTTCTGTCTCCGCCTGTTTTCCAAGAATCTGTGCCTCATAATTCAGGTTTTCGTCCTGAAGTTTTTTTATCGAGACGCGCAGTTGTTCCGCTCTCTCCGCTTTGTCGTTAAGAGACGCTTCAAGCGTTTTGACAAGGGACAAAATGGTTTCAACATCTTTTTCGGTTTCGACTTTTCGGAGCATAAGTTCGGTGACGGCGGAATTTATTTCTTCACGCTTTGCGGTTATTCCGGCGCGCCCCTCTGATTTCGAATCGATAACCGCCTGAATTTCTGCTTGTTTTTGAGAAAGTTTTTCGATTTTTTCTTTGTATTCGCCGATTGAAGTTTGAAGTGCCGAAAGGCGTGCTTCAAGTCGGGAATTTTCCTCTCTCAGCGATTTGACATCGTTTTCGATAAAAGATTTTTGCTCTGCCACGCGTTTAATTTCGCCGAGAATTCGTATTTTATCTTCCTGTGCAATCGAAAGATTATATTTTGACGAGGTTATGCCCGAATCGAGTTTTGCGATTTCGCCTGAGAGTTCACGGTTTTCGTTTTCTGTTTCCGCCGCCTTTTCCGCCAGTGACGATATTTGTTTTTCAAGTTCCTCAATATCGCCCGAGCGGCTCAAAATTCCCGCGTTTTTCGTTAGTGAGCCGCCGGTGAGCGAGCCGCCGGCATTAACGGTTTGACCGTCAAGCGTCACTATTTTAAATTTGTATTTATATTTTTTGGCGATTGAAACCGCCGCGTCGAGGTCGGTTGCAACGGCAATTCTGCCGAGAAGTGATTTGACGATTTCGCGGTATTCGGGCTCACTGCCGACAAGGTCGCACGCAAGGCCCACAAACCCTTCTGTTCCGTCAAGTCCTTTTTCATCAAGCACACGCCCGATTATTGAAGAAACGGGCAAAAAGGTTGCTCTGCCTTTTTTATCGTTTTTTAAATATCTTATTGCGCGTTTTGCGTCTTCTTCGTTTTTGACGACTATATCCTGGAGCGCATTTCCGAGTGCAATCTCAATTGCGGTGGAATACTCTTTTTTAACATCGATAACCGTGTTGACGGTGCCGATTACACCGCGCAAAAGACCTTTTTTTGAATCGTTTATCACCGTTTTGACCGAATAACTGAATCCGTCCATATTTTTTTGCAGGTCGCGCAAAATTGAAACACGGCGTTTCTTTTCTTCACTGTCAAGGTGTATTTCATCAAGCCGTTTTTTGAGTTCGTCGGACTTTCCCGCTTTGACGGCTCTGAGTTTTTCATATCCTGCAAGAGAATTTGTATGTTTTTCAATGACCTCTTCGGCTGATTTGAGGTCGTTTTCCAAAAGTTCCGATTCTTTTTTGAGCTTTTCGGCTTCTTCCCGTCTTGAAACGATTGTGCTGTCAAGCGCTGTTTTTCTTTCTTTAATTTCTTTGACCGAAGATTCTGCGGTGACCGCACTTACACGGCATTCGGACAACTGCCCGCTCACTGCGGAAACAGCGTCCATTTGTTCTTCAATATCCTTTGAAATGTTTTCGCTGTCAAGCATAAGGGATTTGAATTCATTTTCAAGTTCTTTAATCTGCTCCGACAGTTTTTCGGCACTTTTTGATTTTTCGGCAGCGTCTTCACGGCGTTTGCTTATTTCCTCTTTAACCGTCGCGTCGGAATGTCCGAGTTCTTCAATGTCGTTCTCCATACCGGCGATTGTTTGCGTGTTGTGACCGATTGAATTGTTTATGAGCGCAATTTGCGCCTCCGCTTTGGCGGCAGACTCTTCGAGAGAAGACGCCGAGTTTCTGAGCGTTTCAATCATATCGGTTGAGCGCGAAACGCCGAGTGAATGTTTCTCTATCTCTTCGGCGATTTCGGACAAAGAGCGTTCCGCGTCGCCGTATTGTGATTTGGCAAGCGTTATTTTATGTTCCTGCTCACGCAAAACCTCGTTATGTCTTTCGAGTTCATAAAGCCATATGCCTATGTCAAGCCGTTTTTTATCCTCTGAATATTCCAGAAACTTTTTTGCTTTTTCACTTTGGGTTTTGAGAGGACCGACGCGGTCCTCAAGTTCGGACATTATATCGTTAAGGCGCAAAAGATTGGCGTCAGCTTTTGCAAGCGACCTTTCGGCTTCAAGTTTGCGATAGCGGTATTTCGATATTCCCGCCGCTTCTTCGAATATTTCCCGCCTTTCATCCGAACGGGAACTGACAATGCTGTCGATTTTGCCCTGCCCTATCATTGAATAACCGTCGCGCCCGACACCTGTATCCATAAACAATTCATTGACATCTTTAAGGCGCACTACCGCCTTGTTTATCAGATATTCGCTTTCGTGCGAGCGGTAATATCTTCTTGTTACGGCAACCGTATCACTGTCGAAATTAAGCGAACGGTCGGTGTTGTCGATTGTCAAAGTCACCTCAGCGAAACCCTGCGGACGGCGCTCGGCTGTTCCGCCGAAAATAACATCTTCCATGCTCTGTCCTCTGAGGTTTTTGGTTGACTGCTCGCCGAGCACCCAACGGACCGCGTCATTTATATTGCTTTTTCCGCTTCCGTTAGGTCCCACAACCGCAGTCACACCTCTGCCGAAACTGAGCACGGTCCTGTCCGCAAATGATTTAAAACCTTGAATTTCGATTGTTTTGAGTATCAATTTACCACACCATTTTCAAGTTTATTTCACGGTCGCAAAGACCGCTGTCTGCCGTCACACGGCAGTCATATCCCATTTTCCTGAGTTTTTCGATATTGGCTCGTTTTTGCCCCGTCATTTTTGATACAGCCCTATCGTTTACAAATAATATGTATTTTCCTTTTTCTTTGCCTTTTAACGCCTTTTGCGCCAAAGCAAGATATATTTCGCTCTCGCAAAGTTCCCTCAAGGACGGGTGCAAAGGGCCCGCAATATAAGATTCTTTTTCGACCGAATGAAGACCCAAACGAATGACTTTTATGCCGCTTGCCTGAAACATATCCAACAATTCCCCGCAAAGTTTGACGGTTTGCGAAAGCGTCGGCGGCTCATAAATTCCCTGTTTATAAAGTTTTGCAAGTTCCGTGTTTTTAAGCACTA
>CAVDRT010000015.1:0-3638 GCA_963611445.1 bacterium | reverse complement strand
TCCGAAAGCGTTCCGCGTATCCCCGCACGGTTTGTGCGAAGGGCAAGTTTCCGTTTCGCACTGTCGATTTTTTTGTCATTTGAATCAAGCACGCCGCCTATATCACACATTGTCACATCGCCGACGCCGAGCCTCAAAAGTCCGTCGGCAATTGCCGTGCCGGCAGCGCCTGCGCCGTTTATGACGACCCTTATTTCGGAAAAGTTTTTGCCGACAACACGGCAGGCGTTCATAAGCGCCGCGCCCGCAATCACAGCCGTTCCGTGCTGGTCGTCATGAAAGACGGGTATGTCGCAAATTTCTTTCAGCCGTTTTTCAATTTCAAAGCACCTCGGCGCAGATATATCTTCAAGATTTATTCCGCCGAAAGATTTTGAAATATTAAATATCGTTTTAACGATTTCGTCCGTATCTTTTGAATCAACGCATATCGGGAAAGCGTCTATTCCCGCAAAGGCTTTGAAAAGCGCGCATTTCCCCTCCATCACGGGCATTGCGGCGGCAGGACCTATATCTCCGAGACCCAAAACCGCTGTGCCGTCGGTGATTACGGCAACCAAATTGCCGCGCCGCGTCAGGGTGAAAGATTTGTCATAATCCCTTTCAATCTCAAGACAGGGCTTTGCAACGCCCGGAGTGTATGCCACCGCAAGTTCTTCCGCCGAAGAAACGGGAACGCGGGAAACGACCTCGATTTTTCCCTGCCATAGTTCGTGCTGTTTAACAGGGTCGATTTTATTGTCCACAAAAGCACCTCATTTGTTCATATCAAATGTAACGGCGGCAAAAGTTTTCCTGAGTTCACGCGCCGCCTTGTCAAAAACCGAATGAAATCGGCAAAGTCCGCCGGGGTGAGTGCAGCTGCCGTCGCCCTGACAATCGTTAAATTCAAGTTTGCCGTTAATATCTTCTATTATCGCAAGGAGCGTTATCTCATCAGGCTCTTTTGCGAGAACATAGCCGCCGTTTGCGCCTTTATAAGATTTCACAACGCCCTTTCCGACCAGTTTGTGAAGAATTTTTAATGTAAATCTTTCGGTCACGCCCGTTTTGAGCGCAATTGTCTTTGCGTCAGTTATCTCACGGTTTTCAGCCAACCGAGCAACTATTCTGATTGCGTAATCTGTTTCTTTATTAAAAAGCATTTCGGTTTACCCTCTGCCCCTCGGTCATCTGTCCCTGAATTTATTGCTTCTGACCGGGTGGCGAAGTTTTCTGAGCGCTTTTGCCTCAATCTGCCTTATTCTCTCACGGGTCACATTGAAATCATTGCCGACCTCTTCAAGTGTGTGGCAGCGGCCGTCATAAAGCCCGAAACGAAGTCTTATAACCGCTTCTTCACGCGGCGTGAGGGTTTTAAGGACGGAGTCTATATCTTCATTTGTTATCGATTTAAGTGCGGCGGCGTCGGGCGCCAAAGTGTCCTCGTCACGGATAAAGTCCATAAGCCTTGAATCTTCTTCGGGGCCTATCGGAGTTTCCATAGAAACGGGCTCCTGTGCCACGCGCATTATTTCGCGAACTCTTTCAACCGGCATATCCATATGCTCTGCAATCAATTCTTCACTCGGCTCGTGACCGTTTTCGTGGAGCAGCTGGCTTTGAATCTTTTTAAGTTTGTTTATCATTTCAACCATATGCACGGGAATTCTGATAGTTCTCGCCTGGTCGGCTATCGCGCGGGTTATAGCCTGCCTTATCCACCAAGTGGCATAGGTTGAAAATTTGAAGCCTTTGGTATAATCGAATTTCTCAACCGCTTTTATAAGTCCGACATTGCCCTCTTGAATAAGGTCGAGAAAATGCATGCCCCTGCCGACATATCTTTTTGCAATGCTGACAACCAAACGAAGGTTTGCTTCGGTCAAGCGTTTTTTTGCAGCGGTGTCACCCTCGGAAATCTTTTTTGCAAGTTTGATTTCCTCTTCGGACGACAAAAGCTGAACGCGGCCGATGTCCTTTAAATAAACTTTAACCGGGTCGTCAAGCGCGATATTGTCGATAATATCCGTATCTTCGATTTTTTTGATTTCAAATTCTTCAAGTTTCAGGTCGTCCTCGGTCGGTTCCATCGCGTCGAGGTCCGGCATTGCACCGAGGCCGTCATCGCCCTCGTCAATATTTTGCGGCTCACCCTCATCAACAGCGTTTTTATCCTTATCGTGTGCGTCTTCGGTCGGCAAATGTTCGTTCAATTCTTCGTTCAGAGTTTCAAGATTTTCTTTTTTCATAAATTTATTTTCCCCCATATTATTATATCCTGTGAACGGAAAAATCAGAGTTTGATTTTGTTACCGTTATCGATGATTTTTTGCAAAATCGGACATTTTTTTTGCCCATTCGTCGTCCGAAAGATCCGCCGACGGTGTGCCTTGCAATTTTGCTTTTTCTTCTTTTATGACCGAAATGCTGTCTTCAAGCATTTTTTTCGGGTTGTCTGATATTCCGTTATTTGTCATCAAAACCGAAATATACCCTATTTGTTTTGCCGTGAAACCGTCACCCAAAAGAGAAATATCAAAAGCATAGCCTCCGTCATAAACCTCCGACAGTTTGAGATACAGTTTTTTGTCAAATTCGGTGAACATATCCTCAGGCGACAGTCTGTCCTTTGCAAATTCGTAAAGGTCGGGGTGTTCCGCCAAAACAGCCAAAAATATTTCTTCGGCGTTTACCGCCCTCGGGTTTTGCCTTTTTTCGGGATTCACTTCATCGTGTGACATTTTGGGTCTTATTATTTCCCTCAGTTCCCCTTTGGCTTTTTGCCGTTTGAGGGTTTGTTTTGTTTTTTGGATTTGAAGTTCCAGCGACTGCTTTGAAACATTGAATTTTGACGCAAGCCTGCCTGTGTACAGGTCAACGGCAATCGGGTCGTCCAGCCTTGCCAATGATTCTGTGGCTCTTTTTAAATAAGAAAGCAGGGCATCGTCCTTTGTGAGGTCAATTCCGTCGGCTGCGGTGTAAAGCCCGTATTCAATGGCGGGAGCGGCATTTGCAAGCAGTTTTTGAAAAGCCGCCGCGCCGCGTTTTTTGATGTATTCATCGGGGTCCTTGCATTCGGGCAGCCGCAAAACTTTCGCTTTGATGTTGAGTGATTCAAGCATTTTAAGCACTCGGTCGGTTGCTTTTTTTCCGGCGGCGTCCGCGTCAAGCGCAACCACGATTTCATCGGAATATCTTGCAATCAGCCTTGCCTGGTCATCGGTGAAAGCAGTGCCGCACGCAGCAACCGTGTTTTGAAAACCCGCCTGGTGCAGGGTTATAACATCGACATTTCCCTCAACCAATATGGTTTGAGAGGCACAATAGTTTTTTGCAAAATTCATTCCGTAAAGCGTATGGCTTTTTTTATAAACGGGGGTGTCGCCCGTGTTTATGTATTTTGCGCTTTTATCGTCCCCCGGCATTGCGCGGCCCGAAAACCCAATCACATTTCCGCGGATATCTATTATCGGGAACATAAGACGGCCGCGAAATCTATCGAAAATTCCGCCTTTTCTGCCTTTAGACACCAAATCGGCTGCCAGCATATCTTCTTCGTAAAAGCCTTTTGCCTTTAAGTGTTTTATGAGTGAATCCCAACTGTCGGGAGCAAAGCCGAGCCCGAAATGTTTTATGGTTTTGGGCGTCAGTTGCCG
>CAVDRT010000014.1:0-3965 GCA_963611445.1 bacterium | reverse complement strand
GTAATATTCCGATTCCGAGATTTATGTCACTCATGGTTATCGCTATAAGTTCCGAAACTTTGATTCCGGTTGCGTACATAAGTTCAAGCATAGCCTTATCGCGACAGCCTTTAAGGTCTGTGCAGTCAGGCTGCGAAAGAAGCATTTTAACCTCGCTGTTGGTTAAAATTTCGGGGAATTTCTTCGGCTTTTCGGGAATGCGAAGTGAAAAATCGGGAACCGATTTTATAAGCCTCATTGCGAAAAGAAAGTTATAGTAACACCGCAGCGACGCGACCGCACGGGTAAGTGTTGAGCGTGACCTGCCTGCGCGCTCAAGCCGGGAAATATAAACACTTATAATCTCCGAGTCGGCTTCAAGCGGAGAAAGATCGGCGGATTGCAAATACGAAAAATATTGCGTAAGGTCCCGCATATAAGATTCAAATGTGTTTTTTGAAGCCTTTTTTTCGGTTTTTAAATAGACTTCATATTCGTTTTTGTAATCCTTCATTTTCGTGTGATCCGTTTCTAAAAATTAAAAAGCCCTAAAAAAGCGAACGATAAAACAGCGTCCAAAAGGGCAGAAAAAACTATGAGTAAAAAAACGACAATAAATCGTGCCGAATAAAGGCGAAAGCCGGAATAATAATCGGCAGCGGGCGAATTTTTCGAAAGCGAAGCAAAAAACAGTTTTGAAAAACAAAAAACTTCTTTTGCGGCAAGAAAAAAAGCATATATGTACATAACGGACGGGGCGAGCACCACAAGCGCCGAAAAGCCGATTCCCGTCAGCAGATAAGTTTTATATATGTACCCGAGAAAAATTCCGTAAAAAGTGCCGAGAAGCGAAACCGAAATCGGGGCGATAAAAACCCCGGCAATGCTTATCCCGAACACAAACAAGGCTACGACAAAAGAAAATCTGTCAAGAAATGAAACAAAAAAGATTTTGAAAAACGACGAGGATTTTCTTTCGGTCGAAAAGTTCGAAAACAATTTCGGTATTGCCGACGGAAGATTGCTTTTGCTCGAAATATATAATATTCCGATAATCATAAACAAAACAAAAACAACCGAGAAAAGTATCAGGTATTTGTTCTTTTTAAAATTTGCACCGAGTTTGTTTTGGGTTAAACTAACAACCGTCATCATATCTGCCTGTCCTCCGTTTTTGAATTCTGCTTAATTATATGACGGAGTTTAAAAAAATATCACAAACGGCGGCTGCTGAATTATGTAACCCAAGTTTAAATTTGATCCTAATCTTATTAGAGCCATATATAGTTATACATCAGCCTTTTGATTATGTCAACTGCTATTTTTAAAAAAATAAAATATTATGTTAACTTATTATGTCAACCACACTATGTTGCGTTGAGGACATTTTATGTCAACAACAAATTGCGTGTGATTTGAATTTGTAAAAAAATATTTGAATTTGCATAAAGCTATGGTATAATGTTCACAGGACACAGTGTTTCACACTGTGCGTCAAGTCTGCAATCTGCAAAACAAATTTTGAGGAGGGCGTCAACTTGCCGAAAACCGTTTTAATAACAGGCGCTTCAAAAGGAATCGGCGCGGAAACGGCAATTCTTTTTGCCGAAAAAGGCTATAATGTCGCGATGAATTATTACCGTTCGGAAACTGCGGCAAAAATGCTCTGCTCTACCCTGGCGGAAAACGGTTACAACGCCGTTTGCGTCGGTGCCGATATTTCAAAGCCGAATGAAGTCGAACTTATGATGCAAAAAGTTAAATCACACTTCGGAAAAATTGACATATTGATAAATAACGCAGGCATTGCACAGCAAAAACTGTTTAACGATTTGACAATTGACGATTGGAATAAAATGATCGGCGTTAATCTTACAGGTGCTTTCAACTGCACTCGCGCTGTCGTTAACGGAATGATAAACAGAAAATACGGCGTTATTATAAATATTTCTTCAATTTGGGGTGAAACCGGCGGCTCTTGTGAAGTTCACTATTCCGCCGCGAAAGCAGGTCTTATCGGCTTCACAAAAGCGCTTGCGAAAGAACTGGGGCCGAGCGGAATCAGGGTCAACTGCATAACACCCGGGGTTATATCCACAAATATGAATGCCGCTCTCAGCGTTGAAGATTTAAACGCCCTTGCCGATGACACACCGCTTTGCCGAATCGGAACGGCAAAAGAAGTTGCAAACGCAATTTATATGTTAGCAAGTGACGAAGCCGCATTTATAACCGGTCAAATTTTGGGTGTCAACGGCGGATTGCACATATAATTATAAAAAACATTTTTACTTAATCGGAGGTATTAATTTTTAATGGATAGTGACAGTATATTCACAATTCTTGCTATGGTGGCGTTGCTTATTGCTTCGGGGTTTTTCTCAGCCACCGAAACAGCCTACTCTTCGCTGAACAAGTTGCGAATAAAAAACCTCGCCGACAAAGGCGAAAAAAACGCTGTTATCGCTTATAAACTCATCGAAAAATACGACAAGGTACTCTCAACGGTTTTGATCGGAAATAACATTGTAAACATTTCCCTCGCGTCAATCGGCACGGTCTTTTTTGTTGATTTGTTCAAATCAAACCCCGCTGTTTCGGGCGCTACCGTTTCGACAGTTGTTATAACCGTCATTGTTTTGATTTTCGGTGAAATAACTCCTAAAAGCCTTGCAAAAGATTCCCCTGAAAAATTTGCAATTCACACCGCCCCATTTGTGAACTTTCTTGTCATAATATTCACGCCGCTTAATTTCATATTTTCCCTTTGGAGACAACTTGTCGGAAAAATCGTCAATGTCAGCGACGACTACACAAAAACCGAAGATGAACTTATGTCTTGGCTTGAAGAGGCGGAAAATGACGGCGGCATCGACAAGCAGGAAAGCGAATTGCTTAAAAGTGCAGTTGAATTCAACAACCTTGAAGCCATTGAAATTCTGACGCCGCGAGTTGATGTCGTCGCTGTTTCGGACGACGCAACAAAGGAAGAAATAAATCAGGTCTTTTATGAATCGGGCTACACAAGACTGCCTGTTTATAAAGACACGATTGACAACATTGTCGGCATTATACATCAAAAAGATTTTTACAGCCTTTTAAACAACCACCTGACTGTAAAAGATATTATGAAAAAACCGCTTTTCATACCGCCGAATGTCAAAATCGATAATCTTCTGAAACTTCTGCAAACCGAAAAATGCCATTTAGCGGTTGTCACCGATGAATACGGCGGCACAATGGGAATTGTGACAATGGAAGATATACTCGAAGAACTTGTCGGCGAAATATGGGACGAACACGATGAGGTGATCGATAACTTCAAAGAACTGACGAACGGAAAAACAAGGGTCAACTGCAACACGGACCTTGGGGACTTCTTTGAATATTTCGGAATTCCAAACGACGCCGAAGATGAGTACGATTCCGCCACGGTCAGCGGTTGGGTTATGGAGCAGTTAAGCCGAATACCTACAAAAGGCGAATCGTTTATATTCAAAAATCTTGCCGTCACTGTCACCGAAACCGACGACCGCAGGGTTTTGGAAATCGAGGTTGAGGTTTTAGACGAGCCTGACGAAGAAGACACCAAAGAAAAAGAAGATTAAATACGCAATTAAGGGTCTGAATTTTTTCAGACCCCTTTTTTATTGCAGTGATTTTAAATAATCTTTTATTTCCTTTTCGGTTGAAAGTTCAAAAACCTTTTCGGCAATTCTTTCACATTCTTTTGCGCTGCGTTTTGAAATTTCACGCCGCGTGCGTGAAACGGATATGGGCGAAACACTGAATTCCTCCAATCCAAGGCCGACAAGCAAAGGTATCATCAAAGGGTCGGCGGCAGCTTCACCGCACATACCAACGGGTATACCGGCTTTTTTTGCAGATTCGATAACATATTTAAGCGACCTCACAACTGCCGGAGCAAAGCAGGAAAACAGATAATCAACGCTTTTATTTCCCCTATCCACCGCCATAATATATTG
>CAVDRT010000013.1:0-2132 GCA_963611445.1 bacterium | reverse complement strand
GTGAACAAACGGCAAAATCTGCTCTCCGGCGGCGGTCAGGCAAATGCCGTTTTTGCTGCGCTCCAACAGCGTCATACTCCAATCGTTTTCAAGGTCGGCAATCATTTTGCTGACCGACGACTGCGAATAATTGAGTTCCTTTGCCGCACGGGTTATGCTGCCCTTTTCAACGGTTTTCACAAACGCTATGTATTTTTGCATCGGATTATCCATTTTTCTATCCATTCCATTCTTCGATATATCACATTTATAATATTCACTTTTCACATTATAGCAAATATTGTATACTGTTGCAAGAGTCTTTGAGAAGGAGAAAGGGTATGAAAACGAAAACAGCGGACATTGATATGCTGCACGGTCCGCTTTTCAAAAAAATTCTGCTGTTCACGCTCCCCATTGCGCTCAGCAGTATTCTTCAGCAATTGTTCAATGCGGCGGACACAGCCGTTGTGGGGCTTTTCGGCGATGAAAACGCGCTTGCGGCGGTCGGAACAAACACGGAAATAATCGCGCTTATCGTCACGGTTTCCGCAGGTTTGTCAATCGGGGCAAATGTATTGATTGCCGATTTGATAGGGCGAAACAAAAAGACGGATTTGTCGCAAGCCGCACAAACAGCGGTAATTTTAGCGGTCATTATCGGCGTTGCCGGACTGATAATCGGTCAGATTGCCGCAAACCCGTTGCTGCGGCTGATAAAAGCCCCCGAAAACATACTTGCCGACGCTGAACTGTACTTAAAAATATATATGTTCGGATACCCTTTTTTGCTTTTATATGATTTCGGTTCGGCGATTCTCCGCGCAAAAGGCGACAGCCGTTTCCCCTTTGCGGCACTGGTGATTTCGGGTGTCGCAAATGTTATGCTCAACCTGTTTTTTGTGAGCGTGTTTAAAATGGGGGTTGCAGGCGTTGCGGTTGCAACCGGCATTTCAACCGCGCTTTCGGCACTGATAGTCCTCGGCAGATTGGCAAAAGACAGGCATTTTTCGCTCTTTGCAGGCAAAATGCGGTTTTCGAGCCGCTTTGCGGCAAAAATACTGAAAACAGGAATCCCGTCCGCCGTTCAGGGAGCGGTGTTCTGCTTTGCAAATATCTTTGTTCAGGCGTCGGTCAACACTTTCGGAAAAACGGCGATTGCAGGCAGCACCGTTGCCATAAATTTTGAATATATCACCTATTATGTAATCACGGCTTTCGGGCAGACGGCAACCACTTTCACGGGTCAAAACCACGCCGCGGGACAAACCGAAAGGTGCCGAAAAATCCTTCGCCTTTGCCTTATTTCGTCGGTGGTTTGCAGTTCGCTTTTGATTTTCACAATTGTGATTTTCAGAAATTTTTTCTCGGGGCTTTTCACAACGGAACAGACAGTGATTGAAAGTGCCGCCGTCCGCATTTTGTGCATACTGCCGTTTGAGCCTATCTGCAATTTGTATGAAATCCCGGCAGGGGCACTCCGCGGCAGCGGTCACGCAGTTTATCCTGCGGTCGGCACAATGATAGGCACCTGCGCATTCAGAATCATCTGGATATGCACGGTGTTCAGAAAAATCAGAACGCTGCCCTCGCTTTACTGTGCCTTTCCGCTTTCGTGGGTTATGACGATTTTGCTGATAGGTATCGGATTTTGGGTCATAAACAGGCGAAAACCGCAATTAAACAAAGCGAATTAACGCAAAATCCCACCGACCATGAGTGTCAGTGGGGTTGATTTGTTTTTGCTTTATCAGGCTTTTTCGTTCACGGCTATCCAGATTTCACACTGATAATCGGGATCGGCTGTGTTTGCCGATGAATAAACCTCAAATTCTACATTTTCGGCATATTCATATAAGATTATTCGAATTTTGCCGACGCAAGGTCTGAAAATCAAAGTTTTCTCAACTTTTCGTCACGCCCTCCTTCAATTTTTCTGTGATTATTATATCGTAGAGAGCAGCAGTAATCGAATGTGCGGATTGACTGGAACGGAAAAACGCCCAGAAAAGTATTACTGCCTTTCTGAGCGTTTCATTTGCCTTTGCGATGCTATCGGTTTGATGTGATTCGAAATTTCATCCTTATCAACCCGTCGCTGTTCTGGTCAAGCTTTTTTGTAACATTTCAACCTAATTTTTGCTACAGAGTTA
>CAVDRT010000012.1:0-2404 GCA_963611445.1 bacterium | reverse complement strand
TTCTACCATAGGAGGTCCCCTTTTTTCTATTGTCCATTTTTTACGGACTTGTTCATTATTAAGTGAAGCAATTATTTTTAACAATTTAATGCTTTAAATGTGCCACTCAGTCTGTTATAATTATAAAAATTGCAATAGGTTTTCGACTAAAGGTGACGATATGAAAATTCATCACATTATTTATAACCCCTTGGCGGGCAACGGCAGGGGCGACGAAGTAATAAAAATATTTGAAAATCGGGACGACCTATACCCGCGGGAAACACTCAGGTTTTATAATTTGCTCGAAATTGACGATTATGAGTGGCTTTTCGGGCGTTTTTCTCCCGAGGACGATGTGATAATCTGCGGCGGTGACGGAACACTCAGCCGTTTTGTGAACGACATTTCCGATATTGAGTTTAATAACGATATATATTACTTTGCCACAGGCAGCGGAAACGATTTTTTGAGGGATATAGGCAAAAGAGGTTCAAATTATCCCGTTTTGATAAACGACTACATAAAAAACCTGCCGATTATAACCGTAAACGGCGAAAATCATAAATTTATAAACGGGATAGGCTACGGTATTGACGGATATTGCTGTGAAGAGGGAGATAAACTTCGCCAAAAAACCAAAAAGCCGATAAATTACACGCTTATCGCACTCAAAGGTCTTTTGTACGCTTTTCACCGTGTCAGTGCCAAAATCACGGTGGACGGCAGGGAATATCTGTATAAAAATGTTTGGCTTGCCCCAACTATGAACGGCAGATATTTCGGCGGCGGAATGATGGCGGCTCCAGACCAAAACCGCCTGCGCTCAGACGGTATGGTCACGAATGTGGTAATGTTCTGCAAGAGCAAATTAAAGACCTTGTTCGCTTTCCCGAGTATATTTAAGGGTCACCATATTAGAAAACACGGTGATATGGTAAAGGTGCACGAGGGTCACAAAATAAAAGTGGAATTTGACCGTCCGACACCGCTTCAAATCGACGGTGAAACGGTGAGAGGGGTCACCGAATATTGCGTTGAAGCGGTTTCGAATGTCGGGCGCGGGAAACAAAAGGTCTTAAATGCCGCGCAAGTGTGAAAATTGCAGAATTAAATCATAAAATTTTCTTGACAAAACAATTTGCCGCCGTTATAATAGTTAGGTGACAATTTGAGGTGGTAGAATGGTTCTTGATTTAAGACGCATATTTGCCAATGAGGGCGAAAGCCTCGCAATCGACACTGAATTCGATTTCAGCGATACCGAGCTTTACGGCGGTTATCCACTCAAAAAACCGGTCAAAGCAGTCGGCAGGGTTTTCAACAGGGCAAGCATCGTCACCTTGGATTTGGTGTGCACTGTCGAATACAGCGCAAGCTGCGACAGATGCCTGGAGCCTATCGTCAAAACTTACACAATCCCGATTAAAAGAACTTTGGTCACCAAACTTTTCGGGGAGCCGAACGATGAAATAATCCAGCTCACCGATTATAAGCTTGAACTCAAAGAACTTTGCTTCACTGAGGTGATTGTCGGGATACCGAACAAACACCTTTGCCGTGAAGATTGCAAGGGGCTGTGTCCGATTTGCGGCAAGAATCTGAATTTCGGGAAATGTGACTGCAAGACCGAAAGCGTTGACCCGAGGCTTGCTGATTTGGCTCAATTTCTAAATTGATTTTTAGCTTCATTTTAAGGAGGTTTTACTGATGGCAGTACCGAAGAGAAAGACTTCAAAAGCGAGAAAGAACAAAAGGCGTTCCAATGTGTGGAAAATTTCCGCTCCCACTTTGGTGAGATGCTCACGCTGCGGCGAGTATAAAGTTCCGCACAGATTGTGTGCAGCTTGCGGTTATTACAAAAATCGCGAAGTTGTCAAAGTTGAAGACTGATTTTTATAATAGCGGTGAATAGAGGGGGAATTCCTCCTCTATTTTTTTAATTTATCGGAAAGTGCACCTTTTCACACAAGTTAAACAATGGGTGTGCATCACACCGCAAAAAGCGGAAAAACGCCGCAATTTTTGAATTTTCGTCGGTTGACAAAACCGTAAAAAAATGGCATAATCTACTGGATAAGATATTTGAATCGGATAGGATATTTGATTTTTTAATAGGCGGTCCGCCCGTGCGCGGCGCTTTTAAAGGAGGTCGGGCGTTTTGGCAAAGCCCGTTATTGCCGTTGTCGGCAGACCCAATGTGGGCAAGTCGACGCTTTTTAATAAATTGGTCGGACAGAGATTGTCAATTGTCGACGATACGCCCGGCGTCACAAGGGACAGAATTTTTGCGGACACCGAGTGGCAAAACCGCAAAGCGTTGCTTATTGACACAGGCGGAATCGAGCCGAAAACCGATGATGTCATTCTGTCAAAAATGCGTCTTCAGGCGGAACTTGCAATTGAAACCGCCGATGTTATAATA
>CAVDRT010000011.1:0-3301 GCA_963611445.1 bacterium | reverse complement strand
GCCTTGACGGGTCAAGCGTCCCTGCGACCGAGTGAATCATTGTGCTTTCGATTGACTCTTTGAATGTCATTTTGGGCAGGATGGACGGCAGCCGTTTTGCGAGCATACTTTTTCCCGAACCGGGCGGGCCCATCATCAGCACATTGTGCCCTCCTGCCGCCGCAATTTCAAGCGCCTTTTTGGCGGCGTATTGCCCCTTGACTTCGCTGAAATCAAGAAAACGGGCGCCTGTTTCGCTCTCAAGCGGAACAAATTCGGCAGGTTTTATTTCCAACTTGCCGCAAAGATGACCGATAAGTTCGCTGACCGATTTCACGGGGTAAACTTCGAGCCCTTTAACAACTGCGGCTTCGGCTGCGTTTGTTTCCGGAACAAAAAAGCGGCGGTAGCCGTTTTTCTTTGCGAAAATTGCCATTGAAAGCACACCTTTGACGGCTCTTGTTTCGCCGTCCAAAGAAACTTCGCCTATGAAAATATCTTTATCGCAATCGGGGTTGATTTCACCCATTGCTTTAAGAAGCGACACAAGAATCGGCAGGTCGTAAACCGCGCCCTCTTTCCTGACGCCGGCAGGAGCGAGATTGACGGTTATCGCCGAGGGCGGCAGACTGAATCCATTGTTTTTGAGCGCCGATTTAACGCGGTTTTTCGATTCCTTGACCGCGGCGTCGGGCAGTCCCACAATGTCAAAAGCCGGTATTCCCGAAGAAATGTCCGTTTCAACCGTTATTTTAAAGGCATTAACACCCGAAAGTCCGCAACTTGTCTGCCTTGAATACATCTATTCCCCATATCCTTTCCCGAAGTCGGCGAGAGCCGGCCGCTGTCAGGCGCCCGTTCTGTCAACTTCAACATAAAAAAGCAAAAACGCAGTGCCGTCGGCACAATTTTTGCCGTCTATTGACTGATTATATTCCATTTTTGAAGATTTAGCAATAATTTTACACTATTTTTATTGAAATCGGGCAAAGTTAGTAGTAGAATGTAAAAGTACAAAATGGGTTAGTAGGATTCTTTTTGCCGATTTCGGGCAAAAACTTCGACTGAAAAAGAACGGGGAATGAATAATGACAAAGGTTTCACCTTCGGTTTTGACGGCTGATTTTTTAGCCCTCGAGCCTATACTTAAAGAATTTGAGGCAGCGGGAACGGATATGCTTCATATGGATGTTATGGACGGGGAATTTGTTCCGAACATATCTTTCGGAATGCCTGTCATAAACGCGATAAAAAAACATACGGACATTCCGCTTGATATTCATTTGATGATAAGCGAGCCGCACAGATATATCGACGACTTCTGCAAAGCTGCCGACATTTTGGGATTTCATTATGAAGCAGGCTCGCCCGTCAAAGAAACGCTTTTGAAAATAAGAGCAAACGGCGTTAAATCCTGCCTCACCATAAAGCCCAAAACCGAGCCCGAAAAGATTTTTGAATTTTTGCCTTATTGCGATATGGTGCTTGTGATGTCGGTCGAGCCGGGATTCGGCGGTCAGAAATTTATGCCTTCGGCACTCAAAAAACTCAAAAAACTCAAAGCGGAAGCCGAAAGACAAAATCTCCGAATTGATTTGGAGGTTGATGGCGGAATAAACGAAGAAACCGCACCGCAGGCTGTTGCGGCGGGTGCGAGCGTTTTGGTCGCCGGAAGTTTTCTTTTCAATTCAAACGATAAAAAAGCTGCCGTCAGGGCGCTTCAAAGTCTTTAAAATACGGTTTTCAACAGACGAACCGAACGGAAAGGAATGTTTTCAATGAGAAAAACAAAAATTATATGCACAATAGGGCCGTCCTGCCGTGACGAGAAAACGCTCAAAAAAATGGCGATTGCCGGAATGAATGTGGCAAGACTCAACTTTTCACACGGTACTCACGAAGACCACCTCGAAAATATCGAAACCATTAAAAAAGTCCGCGAAGAACTTCATTTGCCGATTGCGATAATGCTTGACACAAAGGGACCCGAATACCGCATCAAGACCTTTAAGGACGGCAAAATAAACCTGAAAACAGGTGATAAATTCACCTTCACGACAGATGATGTCGAGGGCGACCAAAACCGTGTCTCGGTGAGTTACAAAGGTCTGACCAACGACCTCAAAAACGGCGACACGATTTTGCTCAACAATGGACTTTTGTCGTTCAAAATTGACAAAATCGATGGCTCCGATATTAAATGCACCGTGGTTGACGGAGGCGAACTTTCAAACAGAAAGAGTATGAGTTTTCCGGGCCGCGTTCTGAAGCAGGACTTTTTGAGCGCTCAGGACAAAGACGACATTCTTTTCGGAATAAAACACGATATTGACTACATCGCCTGCTCTTTTGTTTCCAACAAGCAGGATTTAGTTGATGTTCACGATTTCCTGAAAGCAAACAACAGCGACGATGTTTCGCTCATTGCAAAAATCGAAAATCAGTCGGGCGTTGACAATATAGAAGATATTTGCTCGCAGTGCGACGGAATTATGATAGGCCGCGGAGATATGGGCGTTGAAATTCCGTTTGAAGAACTGCCGGGTATTCAGAAAAAACTCATCACAAAATGCCGCTTGCTCGGCAAACGGGTAATCACCGCAACCGAAATGCTCGAATCAATGATATATAACCCCCGCCCGACCAGGGCTGAAATTTCCGATGTTGCCAACGCGGTTTATGACGGCACAAGCGCCATTATGCTCTCGGGAGAAAGCGCCGCCGGAAAACACCCTGTCAAAGCGGTCGAAACTATGGCGCTCATTGCGGAAAGCACCGAAAAAAATATCGATTACGGTCACCGTTTTTATGAGACCGATTTCAAAATCCGCAACACGGTCGACGCCGTTTCACACGCAACCTGCGCTATGGCAATCGACATCAACGCAAAGGCAATTGCCGCCTGCTCGCTTTCGGGAATGACGGTCAGAATGGTTTCGCGTTTCCGCCCGCCCATTGATATTCTGGGCGTCACAACCAACGAAAAAACCTGGAGAAAACTTGCTCTTTCCTGGGGCGTCACCCCCGTCATTTGCGAGACGCTTCCTTCGACCGAAATACTGTTTTACAGCGTCAAAAAACTTGCCGGTGAAAAACTCGACCTTAAAGAGGGAGATAATATTATCATCACCGGCGGCGTGACAAACGGTCAGTCGGGCAACACAAATCTTATAAAAATAGAAAAATATTAAATTTTGCCGAAAAACGCTCCGCCTTTATTTTAAGGCGGGGCGCTTGTATGTTTATCTGCCGTCGGAAACGCTGAAACTGTTATGGTAAACTATAGTTGTAACACCTCGACCTAATAAGTTATAATCTTAGA
>CAVDRT010000010.1:0-2622 GCA_963611445.1 bacterium | reverse complement strand
CTTTCACAAGCTGTGCGCCCATATTTTCAAACGGGTCGTCAAGTTCAATGTCTTTTGCGATTGTAACACCGTCATTTGTGATGAGCGGCGCGCCGAACTTTTTGTCGAGAACGACATTTCTGCCTTTAGGTCCCAAAGTCACCTTAACAGTGTCGGCAAGCTGGTCAATACCGGCTTGAAGACTTTTGCGTGCGTCTTCTCCGAACAATATTTGTTTTGCCATAAAGCATTATCTCCTTAATTCAATATAATTTTAATTGATTTATTCAACGATAGCCAAAATATCCGATTGACGGACAATGCTGTATTCTTCGCCGTCAAACTTAACATCGGTTCCCGAATACTTGCTTGTTATGACCTTATCGCCGACTTTAACTTGCATTTTGACTTCTTTTCCGTCAACATTTCCGCCGGGTCCTACTGCGACCACTTCGGCGATTTGCGGTTTTTCCTGCGCCGATGCGGCAAGAATGATTCCGCTTTTTGTTGTTTCCTCCGCTTCTGTTGCTTTAACGACAACTCTGTCGGATAACGGTTTGATTGTCATAATAGATTACCTCCTTGCAATTTAGCACTCTTAGCTCCCGAGTGCTAATATATATTCTATACCATTTTTTCAGGAAATCAAGACCAAATTGTGAATTTTTTGAATTTTTTTATAAATTCGTTGCAATTCATAAAAGGTGCATTATTGTTGCGTTTGTTTTCGTAGACATTTTCAGTCTTTGATAAGCACTTTTTGAATTTCTCCGAAATATACATTGTGAAAATCGTTGTTCGGATAATTCTTTTCGATAATGGCAGGGTCGAGAAAACACTCTTTGTTGAGTTTTGAAACATAGGTTTTTTTGCAGATAATAACCAGTCTTGACTGCTCAAAGTACACAGTTCCGTCGCTGAATACGGGGGTGAGCCCCGTGGCTGCCGCTTTGTCAATATCTCTGCCGGAGCGATGTCCGCAAACGGCGTGTGGTTTTTTGTTGTCACCCAAAAAACAAAGCGCAAAATTTTCGTTTGCTTTCATAAATTCGTCGGTGTATCTCTGCGGGCGGACGAGCGCCACGGCATAATCCTTTCCCCAAATTTCGCCGGCAAAGCCCCAGCTTGCGGTCATCATATTGAATTTTTGTTCGTTTCCTGCGGCAATCAACATCCATTCGTCCGCAATCATTTTGATAAGATTGTCATTTATTTCTTTTGCGCCGATTTCCCTGAAACTCATAAAAAACAACTCCTTTTTTCTTTTGCGGTTTTTCAAAATAAAACCGATCATATATAATTATACAGATATTTCTTGAAAATACCATAGAAATTCGGCGGTTTAAAAAATTTGATGTTGTTTCAACCAAAATCGGTAGGGTAGCACCTCTGAAATTTTGGGGAATATATACCAAAACTTGACAAATAAGCCGAGTTTTTTTATACTGATAACAGTATTAAATAACAGAGCGGGCGCTGCCCGTTCGGGGTTAGGAGAATGACAGTGGAAAGAGAATCATTCAAATCGCGGCTCGGCTTTCTTTTGGTGAGTGCAGGCTGTGCTATCGGTATCGGAAATGTGTGGCGTTTTCCGTATGTGGTCGGGCAAAACGGCGGCGGGCTGTTTGTGCTCATCTATCTTGTGATGTTGGTCGTGCTCGGCCTGCCTGTTTTAACAATGGAATTGGCAGTGGGGCGTGCCAGCCGAAAAAGCGCGGTGCTTGCCTATAAAGCGCTTGAAAAGCCGAAATCCAAATGGCACATTCACGGTTGGTTTGCCATTCTCGGCTGCTATATTTTAATGATGTACTACACCACGGTGTCCGGTTGGATGCTTAACTATTTCTTTAAATTTGCCACCGGTACATTCAAATCGGGAATGTCTTCGGCAGAGAGTGTTGATGTGTTTTCTAAAATGCTCGCAAACCCCGTTGAAATGGGCTTTTGGATGGTGGTGACAGTTATTGCCGGCGTGTTTATTTGCAGCATCGGCGTGAGAAAAGGACTTGAGCGTGTCAGCAAAGTTATGATGAGCGCACTTTTCGTTTTGATTGTTGTGTTGGCGGTTCACAGCTGCACGCTTTCAGGCGCGCGCGAGGGGCTGAGTTTCTATCTTGTTCCGAATATAGAAAATGTCAAAAAAGTCGGTCTCGGCAATGTGATTGCGGCGGCGATGAATCAATCGTTTTTTACGCTCAGCCTCGGCATTGCGGCAATGGAGATTTTCGGCAGTTATATGAGCCGTGACAATACCCTGATGGGCGAGGGCGCTTATATTTGCGGCCTTGACACTTTTGTTGCCATTGCGGCGGGTCTTATAATTTTCCCTGCCTGCTTCAGTTACGGGGTTGAGGTCAACGCGGGACCGAGCCTTATTTTTGTCACTCTGCCCAATGTTTTTGTCAATATGGCGGGCGGCCGCTTATGGGGTGCACTTTTCTTCCTCTTTATGACATTTGCTTCTTTCTCAACCGTTATTGCGGTTATTGAAAACATTATGTCTTCGTGTATGGATATGTTCGGCTGGAGCCGCAAAAAAGCGGCGCTTATAAACGGCGTGATTATTTTGATTGCAAGCGTGCCTTGTGTTCTCGGATATAATCTGCTCAGCGGCTTCCACCCCATCGGCGGAAGGGATATTCT
>CAVDRT010000009.1:0-2719 GCA_963611445.1 bacterium | reverse complement strand
CAATATTATCCGCGCGTAAAGCACCGCATTTTTGAGCATTGCCCCTTCGGCACCCAAAAGTTCGGCAATCGGGCGGATAAATGCAATTCCGAGCACGGCAAAAACAACGCCGAGCACGGCGGTAACATAAACAAACAGTGAAAAAAGACGGTTGCCCTTTTCTTTGTCACCCTCGCCGAATGTTTTGGCGACAACGGCTGAGCCTCCCGTGCCGAACATCAGCCCCACAGTGGACAAAATCATCAAAAACGGCATTATGAGATTGATTGCGGCAAAAGGCGTTTTTCCGGCAAAGTTCGAGACGAAAAAGCCGTCCACCACGCTGTAAATCGATGTGCAGACCATCATACCGATTGACGGCAGGGTAAACCTTATCAGCCGTCCGTAAGTGAAATGGTCGGACAATTGAATTCTTTGTTTCATTTCTCTCTCCCAAACCAGCGCGCGGCGAAATCCGCCACCGCGGGAACTAACTCTTTGATTTTCCAATCGGTCGTGTTGACGGTCAGATGATATGCGTCACGCCGACCCCAGGGTGCGCCCGACATAAGTTCCCTGGTTTGTGAGCGCACGCTGTCGATTTGCTTCATTTTGCGGGAAAGTTCCTTATCCGTCAGATTTTCGTCCTCGGGTGCACGCTCTCGGCAGCGCGCAAGTTTGGCTTCTTTTGAAGCGCAGACGAAAATATTGAACGGCGCATATTCCCTTAAAATCTCATCGGCGTTTCTGCCGACAATGACGCAGTTTTTCCCCATTAAAGCAATACTTTCAAGCACTTTTTTCTGTTCCAAAAGCAGTGATATTTTCGACGCACCGATATATGAAACCGAGCCGAGCGTTGCCCTGAAAGTTATGGCCTGATCTTTCCAACCGTGGTTATTGAGCGTGTTTTCAACATAATCGGGGTCCATTCCGCTTTTTTGGGCGACCGCCGAAATTATCTCGCTGTCATAATAATCATATCCGAGGCAGTCGGCAAGGCGTTTGCCGAGTTCCCTGCCGCCGCTGCCGAATTCGCGGCTCACGGTTATAATATTCATAAACATTCCCCTCACATTTTTTCAATTTGTTCGCGAAAATTTTCGATGTATTTTTCCGTAAGTTCAAGGTATAGGCTGATTTGGCTTTCGCTCCAGCCGTCAAACGCGCCGCATTCGGCTTCAAAAAGCCGCGCGACCGTCTTTTTTACATATTTTTTGCCGCCGTCGGTCAAGCATACATTTTTCGCTCTGCCGCCGATTTGGGTTAAGCGGATTATCCCCTCATTTTCAAGTTTGCGGACAGCGGAATTAAGCGTTTGTTTGCTGATTCCCGTTTTTTTGCAAATTTCGGCGAGCGGCCGCTCTCCTCCGTTTTCATAAACTAAGTATAAAACAAACATAACGCTGTCGGAAAGCCCCAATTTCAGCGCCGCTTTGTGATATAAAGAATCAAGGTCGGACGCAAGGCAATTAACCCGACAGACGGCATTTTTGTAATCAACACCCATATAGCACCTCTTAAAAGTCCGAAATCGTACTTATGACATTTCGGTATTATAGTACATTTTAAGAATTTTGTCAAGAATTGTTTGGATTTAATTGCACGCCGACGAAAATCAGCCGCGGACATAAAAAATCCCCAAAGGGACAAAATGTCACCTTCGGGGATAAAACAGGGGCAAATTCGTGCGGAATTATTTTCCGCTGTCGCCGTAGTTTGAAAGCACACGCGCCGACGGATCGTTGACATCGCAGCCTTCCCACTCTTTGTTCGGCATCCAGAAATCTTTGACCATTTCACTCTGACCGGGATAATATTTTTCAAAAATCTCACGATAGAGCAGGGATTCTTTGGTGAAAGGTTTCGCGTGAGTGTATTTTTCGGAAAGTTTTTTAAACTCTTCATCTGTATAGTATTCTTCGGCGTATTCTTTAAGGTCATCAACCATTGAGTGACCGACCGCGTCGGAAAACGCCGCCTTTTCACGCCACAAAATTTCATCGGGCAAAAGTCCGTCGCCCTCAAATGCATGGCGGAGCAAATATTTCCCTTTGCCGTATTTGTTGAGTTTCATTTCGGGGTCGAGCGACATCACATAACCGACGAAATCAAGGTCGCCGAACGGAACGCGCGCCTCAAGTGAGTTGACCGAAATGCAGCGGTCGGCTCTCAGCACATCATACATATGAAGTTCGTGAACGCGCTTTTCCGCCTCTTTTTGGAAAGCCTCGGCGCTCGGCGCGAAGTCGGTATATTTATAGCCGAACAATTCGTCTGAAATCTCACCCGTCAAAAGTACCCTTATATCGGTTTTTTCGTGGATATATTTGCAAACCAAATACATTCCCATACTTGCGCGAATGGTTGTTATATCGTATGTTCCGAGCAATTCGATAACTTTTTCGAGTGAAGACAGGACATCTTCTTTTGAAATTATAACATCTGTGTGGTCGCTGCCGATATAATCGGCGGTTTCCCTTGCATATTTAAGGTCGATTGCGTCCTTTTCCATTCCGATTGCAAAGGTTTTTATCGGGGTTTTGCTTTTCTTTGCGGCAATGGCACAGACAAGGGAAGAATCAAGACCGCCCGAAAGCAAAAATCCGACTTTTGCATCTGCGACCAAACGCTTTTCAACGCCTTTTATAAGTTTATCGTGAATTTTTTTGCAAGCGGTTTCGAGGTCGTCGTGACAAACGGCAGGCGCTTTTTCAATCGCGCAGTACGATATAAACTC
>CAVDRT010000008.1:0-3073 GCA_963611445.1 bacterium | reverse complement strand
ACATAGGGCAGGTTAAAGGTTATGTGTGCGCAAAGTATCGTCGGGAAGCCGAGCGCGTTTTTGCTGTGCACAAGCGAGGCTACAAAAACGAAAAGGAGCATAAGCGAAACGCCGGTGACGATTTCGGGCGCCATCATCGGAATGTTGGTCACCGTCATCACCGAGTTTTTGATTATTTCCTTTTTCATTTTATATATGCCGATTGCCGCCACGGTTCCGAGCACGGTTGCAATAACAGCCGAAACAACTGCCAAAACCAAGGTGTTTTGCAGTGAAGAAATCGTTTCGCTGTCATATAAAAGTTGTTGATACCACCTGAGTGAAAAACTCTCAAAAACCGAGGTGCTTTTCGAACTGTTAAATGAAAAAAACATCATAACAGCCAAGGGCGCGTATAAGAACAAAAGAATAAGCCCGATGAAAATTCTGCGGAGTGTTTTCATACAATAACACCTCCGCTGTCTTTGTCGCCGAATTTATTCATAATCGCCATACTTATAATTATAAATATCATAAGCACGAGCGACATTGAAGCGCCGAGCGGATAATTCGGTATTTTAAACTGGGTTTCGATTATATCGCCGACCAGAAGAATCATTCCGTTGCCGAGTTTTTGCGAAATGTAAAATGTGCTGATAGACGGAACGAAAACCATTGTAATGCCCGACAAAACCCCCGGAAGACTCAAAGGCATAATGACTTTTCTGAGTTTTGCAAACGGGTGTGCGCCGAGGTCTTCGGCAGCCTCCAAAAGGGAATTGTCGATTTTTGAAACAGTGGTGTATATCGGCAGGATCATATAAGGAATATAATCATAAACCATACCGAGGATAACGGCGGCAGGTGTTCCCATAAAATGAACTTTATTGAAGCCGAGCGCCGAGATAATTCGGTTTATAACGCCGTTGTTATCGAGAATAACCGTCCAGGAATATGTTTTGATGAGAAGATTCATCCACATCGGAAGCATAACCAGCAAAATCATCATTTTTTGGGCTGAAACCGATGTTCTTGAAAGGAAATAGGCAAAGGGATACGCAAGGATTAGGCAGACAAGCGTTGCGATAACCGCATACAGAACAGATGTCAGAAAAACGCCTTTATACTCTCCGAGTGTGTATATGTTGTTGAGTGTGAAACCGCCGTTTCCGTCGGAAAAGGTGTAATAGCACACGATGAACAGCGGAACAATGATGAAAATTATCGACCACACGATGTACGGTGCGTTGAGCAATGTTTGACCTAAGGATTTTTTCATTCGTCAGCGTCCTCCGGTCTTTCATTCATTTCATCCATCTCTTCGCTGTATGTCGAGTAGTCGCCGAACATACCCGAATATTCCGATTTTTTCATAATATGAATGGCGTCGGGGTCAATGGAAAGCCCAACCACATCGTCAATATGATGTTCGTCGGTTGTCTGAATCATCCACTTAAATCCGTTTATATCAACGATTATTTCAAAATGAACGCCTTTGAATGTCACTTCGGTAACAGTTCCCGTGAGCGCACCTTTTTCGGGCGAGACAATGTCAACATCTTCGGGGCGCACAACAACATCAACCTCTTCATTGGGCGCAAAGCCTTCGTCAAGGCAGTCAAATTTCTTGCCGGAAAAGTGAACAAGGTGATCCCGTTCCATAATTCCGTCAATGATGTTGCTTTCACCGATGAAATCTGCGACAAAGGCATTTTTCGGCTCGTTGTAAATGTCGATAGGCGAGCCGATTTGCTGAATTTTGCCGTTATTCATAACAACAACGGTGTCGCTCATTGCAAGCGCCTCTTCCTGGTCGTGCGTTACGAAAACAAAAGTGATTCCGAGGCTTTGTTGGATTTTTTTGAGTTCAATCTGCATATCTTTGCGGAGTTTAAGGTCGAGCGCGGCAAGCGGCTCGTCCAAAAGCAGCACCTTCGGCTTGTTGATGACCGCCCTCGCAATTGCAACGCGTTGTTGCTGACCGCCCGAGAGTTTGTCGATGTTCCGCTTTTCGTACCCTGTCAGATTGACAAGTTTCAGCATTTCTTCAACCTGTTTTTCAATTTCTTTTTCGGGAATTTTTTTCACTCTCAGCCCAAATGCAATGTTATCATAAACATTCAGATGCGGAAACAGGGCATAACGCTGAAAAATGGTGTTAACCTGACGCTTATAAGCCGGAACACCATTGATTTTTTTGCCTTCAAACAAAACATCGCCGCTGTCGGGATTCAAAAAGCCTGCAATAATTCGGAGCGTTGTGGTTTTTCCGCAGCCCGACGGTCCGAGCAGCGTGATGAATTCCTTGTCAAAGATGTGAAGATTTATTCCGTCAAGAATCACTTCGTCATCAAACGACACAGTTATGTTTTTAAGGTCTATTATTTTGTTTGCTTGCATGTAAGCATCCCCCTTTGCGGACACGAGAGTGCCGCGAAAGCTATACAGCTCTGCGCGATACCCGCAATATTTCTGTTTCGGACCCCGCAAAGGTTTTATATAACATCGTATGTTACAGTCCGGAACTCAATATTGCATTTTCAACACAGATGCAAATATGCAAATCAATATTATGAAAAATATCGTAAAATGTCAAGTGTTTTTTGAAATTCGGCGCGCAAATGGGCTTTTGCCTAATTTTGGTTTGATTGGAGCGCCGTGTTGCATATTTCAAGAATATCGTCAAAAGAGGAAATCTCGCTGCATTTTCGCCTGATTGCGGCGGCGCCTTTAAGCCCTTTCATATACCAGGCGGTATGCTTTCTCGCCTCAAGCATTGCGGTGCGCTCGCCCTTGTATTCCGTCATCAGTTCGATTTGCTTTAACATCACACGAAGTTTTTCGGAAAGCGGCGGTTCGGGCAGCAGACTTTCCGAGGACATAAGGGCGTTTATCTCGGCAAAAATCCAAGGATTTCCCATTGCTCCGCGCCCGACCATAACAAGGTCGCAACCCGTTTGTTCATACATTTTTGCAGCGTCGTGAGCCGAAAAAATGTCGCCGTTTGCAATAACCGGAATTGAAACCGCCGATTTAACGGCGGCTATTGTTTCGGTGTCAACGGGAGGGGCATACATTTGGGCGCGTGTTCTTC
>CAVDRT010000007.1:0-10357 GCA_963611445.1 bacterium | reverse complement strand
TCACATCAAACCGATAGCATCGCAAAGGCAAATAAAACGCTCAGAAAGGCAGTAACGCTTTTCTGGGCGTTTTTCTGTTCCGGCAAATCCGCACATTTGATTTTTACGATTTCTTACATTAAAATGGTTGCAGAAAAGGCAAGGAAGTACGGTGAATGAAGCGAAAATACCATCTTGCACCGGATCTGGCAGAATATTGTCTAATTATCGACAGCTTGAACAATTTGCGAAACAAACTAATTACCGCAGGCAAATACACCGGTGCTGTTGGTGAGCTGCTGATTAAATTTTCAAAGGTGTTTAATAATGCGCGACACAGCAGGAGTAGGCCTCATTGCTGCTGAAAAGATTTCAGAAAAATCTGAAAATTTTATGAAAGAAGCCGTAAATGCCATCCCGGGGGTGGTTGCGATCTTGTTTTGTCTTATCTGTCGATTCAGTTGTGGATCCTGTGGTTGACTTGGTTTCTTCAGCGGTTGCTTTAAGTGATTTCATACGGTAGGTGCCACCGCCGAAGGATGTGACAAAAAGGGTCTTGCCGTCAGATGAAACGGATATGTTTTTAAGCATTGGCAAAAGTCCGTCCGCATATACTCTGAAGCTGTCGGATGTGCTTTCCTTTACATAAATTGTACCGTATACGCCGGTCGCGTAAATTGTTCCGTCATCGGTTACAACGCTATTATATATGCTGTCACCATTTTCCAAAATCGCATTTTCTTTGTAGATTTTCTCACCGGGAGAATATGTTGTGCCGTCAAGAGTTATGTCCCAATCGTTTTTATTGACGGTGTCGATTGTATATGTTTTGGTGATGTCAAAAATGTTTGTGAGGGTATTGTCGGAGTTCAGCTTATATATACCGCCGCCGCTGTTTTTCCAGAAGCCTGTGGCGTACTCATTGTACCACGCATATTCATAATATGAAACAACATTTATCAAAATCCCGTCTGATGTTTCGGTTAATGACCTTGCGATTACTATGTCGCCGAGGTCGATTTTTTTGGCCGTTTTTGAGGTGATATTGTATTCATACAGAATTGAAGGCGACACCTCACCGAAGTTGTAATACGCCGTAAGGCAGTATATTTTATCTCCGGAGAGTATGACATCCTCGCCCCAAATAAAGCCGTTGTAGCTGTCCATATCAGAGCTTATGGACACAAATGACTTGCCGCTGTCGGTGCTGATATAAAAACCGTTATTGAAGGTCGCGACAGCGAAAGTATATCCGTTTTCGTTACGGGTGACACTCATTTTCACGGGGATGGAATCTTCGGGAAGTCCTTTAGAATAACTCATATCCCACGTTCTGCCGCCGTCATACGAAACTGCGAAATGGCCTTCTACATTAGTTTTGTCTGTTAGAGCCGGGGAATACGGTGCGTCATGACGGGATGACCACAGCGCGTAGACCGTATCCTTTTGATTTTCATCGAAGAACAGATCATAGCAAGTGTTGTAAGTGTCGGAGTAAATTTTCCCGGTCGGGCGTGAAAATGTCTTGCCGCCGTCAAAACTGTTCTGTATCCCCAAATCGGTTGAGCAGATGATAATATGCTCGCTGTCGAATGGATCTTCACGCACAAAATAAGTTGTCTGACAGTCGAGTCCTGTTGATGAGTAGGCGTTTTGTGACTCGTCAAATTTAGTGTGGAGCGTCTTAATCTTGCGTTTGTTTTCACTCTTGTCGTATTCCATCGAATAGACAGCCTCGATATTTGTCATGAGGCAACGGTCAGGATCGGTCTTGTCTGCACAAAAACCGTACATAGGGCCATAGCAGTACGTTGACCATATGTCATCCGGATTTTCGGTGATCGTATTTTCAAAAACGGAATCAAAGACCCAGTTGAATTCAGCACCGTCAAATTTTAAAATACCGTAGAAGATGTAGCCGTCATCACCAACAGTGCTTTCAAGCTTAAGAAAGATACTGTTTAAGGAATATCCGTCTATGCTATTAAAGTGCCAAGGAACAACATAATTTTTGTCCCATGTATAATCGTGCTTAAGTGTGTTTTTCTCGTTAAGATTTGTGAATGTCGAGAGGTCTGAGGAGTACAGAACGAGAGTTCCGGCATCGGTGTCGTCAAGAATAAAAAGATTGTTTTCGATTGTTTTTATATCGTTGATTTTACCCTGTGCAGTGTACACGGTCTTTGTTTCTTCGGTTGAATCGTTCGAAAGCTTATATACGGCTGTGGTATCAGAGAAATATATTCCGCTGCTGTCAACACAAAGACAGGCATTCATGGCGATGGGGTTTGTAAAAATTGAGGAGTAGTCTTTCTTGTAGTATGTTTTGAAATCGCCGCCATTGTAATCGATGCTGCAAACAGTCAGAATGCCATCCCATGTGATGCTAACAAAATACAGATGATCGCCGTATGTTTCAACTGAGACGATGTAACCGTTGTCGTATGTGCCGTCATCCGTTTCGGCAAAGAAGAGATTTTCATTCCAACCGGCACGGCTTACTTCATATATGATGTTTTTCGGATAAATCCGCTCAAGAGTTACACCTTTATCGGTGCTTTTGTAAATGCCGTAGCCAACGGTGAAAAGAGTGCCGTTGTCATCAAACACACTGTCTTTTACAACACCCTTTGTAACAGTACGCGACCAACTTTCGCCTTCGTTGAAGGATACGTAAATACCACCCATATCGGATGCGACAACAAAATTTTTACAATCAACAGGATTTATAAGCGGCAGATAGAATGCACCGCCCGCACCCATACTCATATTTTCAATGTCCAAATCCGTGTTTTCGCCTTTGACCGAAAAAGACAGAGCGGGCAAAACGGCACAAACACAAATCACAAGTGATAACAGTAAAGATATGAATTTTTTCGTTTTCATACTTTTTCCTCCCAGCCGGTTTTATAAATCAAGTTTAACACACCGAGCGTATGATTTCAATATGATTTAAGAAATATTTTGATATATTTTGCTAATGTTTTTAACACATTTAGGTGCTTTTTGTTGTAATTAACCAAAATAAAACATATGCTGAAATTATCGAAAACTTAATTTTAAGTGGCTTTCCCGAACGGAAAATTCCACAGTAACATCGTAAAACGGCTGTCCGAAGCAGAAGATGTGACCGAAAAACTAAAAGCAACAAGCCCAATGGAATTGGTTAAACGGAGCAATAATATTCGAAACAGAGCCGCAGAAATCGTCAATTCGGAAGTCATTTTCGTTTGATTGACACCCTATTATTACAGAAAAGAGAAGCACAATCGGTATGCAAATGCGTACTGGTTATGCTTCTTTTTTGTTGGTCAAATTTATCCTGTGTTATCTTAGCAAGCAGACTGTTTTTACTCCCATCGGAGAAAAGCAGTAAATTCGACTTGTTAGGGATACCCTAAGACCTGATGTTTCTGCTGAAATAATACATAGAAAAGTATTATTTTGAGCCGATACTGTCATCGCTTATAAAAAATGATGAAACACAAAAGTAAAATGCGATAGAAAAGTGCCTTATAATATTAAAGCATTACACGGCACTTTTTATATAATTACACTTTCGCAGGTTTAGAATTCATCATCGGGAGACGAGTTCCGCCACTGCTGCTTCCGCTGCCGGTATTTCCGTCGCCGTTGCTGGTCGACAAAATGTCATTCACTTCAAATTTCACTATTTGAGCCTCAGGGCTTGTGTATCCTTTTTTGTGTTTTGCATTGTCTTCTCCTCCTGTTATTATATATTTGCCCCTTGATTTATGGCAGCCAGCCATAGGCATGGGACATGGAAAAGGAGTAGCCCTTTTCGGACTACTCCAAATTCCTTACTTAAATTACTGCCTTATCCGCCCGAGACTAATCAAGCATTATGTTTTTTTCGTTTTTATATTCTTTTGCCCAAACGGGTTTTGAACAAACAAAGTCCACAGCAATATCCTCACATTGCACTAAATTTATAACAATGGATATTATATAAAAATCATCGTTAATGTCAAATACACAAAAAACGCTTTTTGATAATAATTTTATAGACTTTATCTGTTTTTTGTATTATAATACCAATGTATGCGAAAATTTACATGCAGGCAAGGAGTTTTTTGATGACATATAACGAAATTTCAATATCTGTTCCCGTTGCCGAGACCGATTCTGCTGCTGCCATTGCAAATATGGTCGTCCCTTACGGAATTTATATTGAAGATTATTCCGATTTGGAAAAGGGTGCGGAAGAAATCGCTCACATTGACCTGATTGACGAAGAATTGCTTTCGAAAAATCGCGCCGTTTCAATAATCCATATATATATCCCCGAAAATGAAAACGCAGTTGAGGCGGCAGCATTTCTAAGCGAAAGGTTCAAATACGCCGAAATTGACTTTAAAATCACCAATTCGTCAGTCAACGATGAATCCTGGAAAGATAATTGGAAAAAGTTTTTTAAAACTACCGAAATAGGGGATAAACTTGTTATCAAACCGAGTTGGGAAGATTACGACGGCACAAGTCGGAAAATATTAAACATTGACCCGGGCGCGGCATTTGGAACAGGAACTCACGACACAACCAAGATGTGCCTTGAACTTCTCGAAAAATATGTAAAAAACGGTGATGATGTTCTTGACATCGGCTGCGGCAGCGGAATTTTAAGCATTGCGGCTGTTTTGCTCGGCGCTCGAAAATCTATCGGGGTTGACATTGATGAAACTGCTGTTAAAATTTCGGGTGAAAACGCCGAACTCAACGGAATATCGGACAAGACCGAATTTATCAAAGGGAATCTAATCGATAAAATAAGCGGCAAATTTAATGTTATATGTGCGAACATTGTTGCTGACGCAATAATTTCGCTCTTGCCGTCCGTTAAACCGTTTATGTTGGCGGACACCGTTTTGATTTGCTC
Source organism: bacterium (assembly GCA_963611445.1). Lineage (GTDB taxonomy): Bacteria > Bacillota > Clostridia > Oscillospirales > Acutalibacteraceae > CAVALG01. The sequence continues at coordinate 5,481 of CAVDRT010000007.1, read as the reverse complement.
GGGAATTATTGATATTCGCCGAAATGAGGTTGAAGACGCGTTCAAAAAACACGGTTTCAGCATTTGCAAAGCACCGAGCGAAGATAACTGGCATGCTTATGCCGTGAGGCTTGATGGATAAAAAGGAGAATTTGAATGGTACAGTTTGAAGAACAAAAATTAAAACTTAAATCATACGAAAAAGACCTTGAAGACCTCGGAAATGCATTGGGGCTCAGTTTTTTGCGTGAAGAAATCACAAAACTTGAAGCCGAAACAGCCGCCGAAGGCTTTTGGGACGATATTACGAATTCACAAAAGGTCCTTCAGAAGATAAAACAGTGCAAAAATAAGGTCGAAGATTTTGAGAAACTTCAAGGACTTTATGACGACACACTAACGCTTATAGAACTTGCAGACGAAGAAGAAGACCTTTCGCTTCTCGAAGAAGTCACTGAGAGCATTGACAAGTTTGTCGCTCAACTTGAAGCGCAGAGACTGCAAACACTTTTAAAAGGCGAATATGACGCAAAAAATGCGATTATCACTTTCCACGCGGGAGCCGGCGGGACTGAGGCGCAGGACTGGGCACAAATGCTTATGCGTATGTACACAAGATGGGGCGAGCGACACGAATACAAGGTGTCGGTACTTGATTTTATCGACGGCGAAGAAGCCGGAATTAAAAGCGCAACCGTTCTTATTGAGGGAATCAACGCATACGGATATATGAAATCCGAAGCAGGTGTTCACAGACTTGTCAGGGTTTCACCGTTTGACTCATCGGGAAGGCGGCACACCTCATTCGCTTCCCTCGAAGTTATGCCTGAAATTGACGATGATATGAACATTGAAATTAAGGAAGATGATATTAAGATGGATGTTTTCCGTTCGTCGGGTGCAGGCGGTCAGCATGTCAACAAAACATCATCTGCGGTAAGGCTGACGCATATTCCCACGGGAATTGTTGTCTCGTGTCAAAACGAGAGAAGCCAACATCAAAACCGCGAAATGTGTATGAAAATGCTCAAATCAAAACTTGTTGAGATTAAGGAGAGGGAACATCTCGACAAAATTGAGGATATAAAAGGCGTTCAAAAAGAAATCGCCTGGGGCTCGCAGATAAGGTCATATGTATTTATGCCGTATACTCTTGTCAAAGACCACAGAACGGGCTTTGAAAACGGAAATATTAACGCAGTTATGGACGGCGATATTGACGGATTTATAAATGCGTATTTAAAAGCCGAATCTTTGGGCTCGCTTTCTGATTTCGAATAAAAATCGGCGGCTTTTTGCCGCCTTTTAAAGTTATTAAGGTCGTTGAAAATATGAGCAGAGAAAAAACAAATCTAATTTCTTATTTTACAATCATCGGTTTTTTGATTGCATTTATCAAAGGCGACAGAAAAAATTGCCGTTTTCATCTCAATCAAGGGCTTGTTTTGGGACTTTATGAATTTGTGTTTATACTCATCGACGCGGCAGGGAGGGCGTTCGGAAATTTTGCCGTCAGCGTCTTTTGCCTTGCGCTTATTATAGCTGCCGCATGTCTCCTTTTCCTTGACCTTTGGGTTGGTATTAAATCGGCGGTTTCCGACACAGAGGCGGAAATGCCGCTTTTGGGGAGAATAAACATAATAAACAAAACGCCTTTTTCAGGTTTCAGAATGTCCTCCTGTCATAATCACACAACCTATTCGGACGGAAGCAGCACGCCGTATGCTATGGTAGCGGAAGCGGTCAAACTCGGTCTCACGGGAATAGGTATAACCGACCATTCTTACACTGATTTTGACCAAAGATATTGCATAAAAAAAGAAAAAACACCTGATTATATTTCCGAAATAAAACGCTTGCAGACGCAGTTTGCAGGTCGCTTGGCGGTGGCGGTCGGTTTGGAACTTGACCTATATTCAAGACCCATAAAACGCGAAGATTATGATTTTGTGATTGGCTCTGTTCACTATATTAAACACAAAAATGAGTACTACCCTATCGATGACTCAAAAAATGGGGAAGAGAGGATAATAAACGAAGTTTTCGGCGGTGACATAACAGAATTCGCCTCTGCGTATTACAATTCGGTTTTACAAAATGTTATCAAAAATCGCCCCGATATCATCGGACATTTTGATTTGATTACAAAATTCGGACTGATAAATGAATCAGAGAGTGGCTATCGGAATATCGTATTTGAAACAATCGATAAAATACTTGAAACAGACCCCGAAATTATTTTTGAGGTGAACACAGGCGTTATTTGGAGAGGATATAAAAAATCCGCCTATCCAAACGATTTTATTCTTAAATACCTTTGCGATAAAAACGCCCGTGTGACCGTTAACGCTGACGCACATTCTGCAAGCAAAATTGCATTCGGTTTTGAAAACGAACTTATGAGACTTTATAAAAAAGGATTTAAAAAGATAACAATACTGACAAGAAAAGGTTTTGTTGATGTTGATTTAAAACCGATTGCTAAATAAAACTATATTATAAAAAAGCGTTCCTTCACAAAAAGTGTGAGGGGAGATTTTTAAAACTACGGGAATAAATAACAATTTATTGCCGTAGTATTGACAAAAAAGTGCCTATTTGCTATAATCAAACATATTATTATAAAATTTGACTGTCAAGGCGGTGTTTTGGTTGCCATCAGAAAAAGAAAGTCCGTACAGAAAAGAAGTTTCAATTAAATGTGCCGAAACTCTGAGAGCAAATTTATTCGAAATGCCGGACTTTGTCACAAAATATTTTAATTATCTTAACGCCACTACAACTCCGCGCACGCGCGTTTCTTATTCATATGATATCAGAACTTTTCTTGATTGGATTTATGAGTTCTATTTAAATAAATCCGTCCCGTCGGTCAAGGATATTTCGCTTGAGACTGTCTACAGTTTCACATCATCGGAAATTGCGGATTATTACGGATACATAAGCGGCTCGGGCACGCCTGCCGGCATTGCGCGAAAAATGTGCGCCATAAGCACAATGTATGAATGGTTTTGTGTGAAAAATTATATTATCGCAAATCCGTGTTTGCTGATTAAAAAACCGAAAACCGAGCGCTCGTCAAGGGTTATCAGAATGCACGACCGCGAAGTCGGAGAATTTTTAAACGCGATTAAAAACGGCGACCCGCGCATACCGAAATCAAGTTTGAAATATCTGGAAAAAACAAGAAAACGCGATTATGCCATCGCTATGCTGCTTTTGGGCACCGGCATACGCGTTTCGGAATGTATCGGAATAGATATAAACCATTATCACCGCAAAGACGATAAGCACTCATTTTTAGATGTTTTCAGAAAAGGCAAAGTCTCGGCGCAGTTGGGGCTCAGCGACGAAGTCAAAGAGGCGTTTGAAGATTATCTTGATGAACGGTTTAAAATGCAGCCGACAAACGAAAGCGACCGAAATGCAGTTTTCTTATCGCTTAAAGGCAACCGAATGAGTATTCACGCCGTGGAGTCAATGATTACCAAATACGCAAAAATTGTCGGATGTGAATATCACATAACGCCCCATAAACTGCGAAAGACTTATGGGACAAAACTTTATGAAATCACGGGAAATATAAATTTGGTCGCAGACAAATTGGGTCACAGAGATGTCAACACGACGCGAAATCACTATATTGCGAATGACGCAGAAGGTGTTGACGATAATATCCTCACTTGGACGGATAAAAATTGACCCCTCCCCTTTTTAAAAATTTAGAAACAGGATTTTTACCATATGAATTTTCATCCGATTAAACATTTCATAACTATCACAAAACACCGCCACACCGTTATCAAACTGTGTTTTAAAGCAGGTATAGGATTTCAAGGACTTTTTCACGATTTGTCGAAGTATTCCCCCACCGAGTTTTTTGCGGGTGCCAAAAATTATCAGGGCTATCGCAGCCCAAACGAAAATGAGCGCGAACTGTTTGGATATTCAAAAGCTTGGTTGCACCACAAGGGCAGAAATCGGCACCATTTTGAATATTGGACCGATTATGCCTCAAAAAGCAAAGGGATTTTGGCACCGGTCAAAATGCCGCTCAAATATGTTCTTGAAATGTTTTGTGATAGAGTCGCCGCAAGCAAAATATATTTAAAAGAGGACTATACAGACGGTTTCCCCCTCGAATATTTTTTGAAAAACAAAAAAACAAGATTTATCCACAAAGAAACCTCCGATTTTTTGGAAAGTCTGCTTCGCAGATTAAAGGATAAAGGCGAAAAAGAAACTTTTGATTTTATAAGACAAATCAAAAGATCGGGTTGGTATTAAGACAAAATCAGACGAAACACACAAATGTTTGACCTTTTTCGCATTGTGTGATATAATTGTATAAAATTGTGCGGCTGCGGCAGAATGGAGATACATATGAGAAAAGACGGACGAAGAGTTAAAGGCGTTAACCCGATGTACAGCGTTGTCCCCTATATTATGTGTGAGAAGAACGACTCCCTTAATTATACAAATGTTTATGTCCCCTATAAGCCCATACACGACTATATGAATCGCAAACGAAAAAGCGGCGTGACACTCAGCCATTTATCACTGTTTTTGGCGGCTTATGTCAGAGTGCTTTCGGAAATGCCTGAACTTAACCGCTTTGTGGTGAACAGGAAGGTTTATTCCCATAACGATGTCCAGATTGCCATGGTTGTTTTAAAGCCCGGCTCCGATTCGGAAGAAACTATGGGCAAGGTCGACCTTGAACTCACCGACACCGTTTTTGATATTAACCGAAAAATCAACGACTTCATTGCTTCATCACGCGTTGCCGAAGAAGAAAACGGAATGGATAAATTCGTGAAATTGGTTAATATTCCCGGTGTTTTGTCGATAGGTGTTCCGATTCTCAAATGGCTTGATAAACACGGCTGGTTGCCGCGCGTTATAACGCACGATGTCAGCCCTTTTCATTCAAGCCTTACCGTTTCAAACCTTGCAAGCATTCGCACAAACCAAATATTCCACCATATATACAACTTTGGTACGACCAGCATTTTAATTACAATTGGTATGATTACCAAAAAACTTGAATTTGTTGACGGCGTTCCGACCGAGGTGAGATATCTCCCCCTCGGTGTTGCAATGGACGAGAGAATTGCGAGCGGCCTTTATTTCGCAAAAGCATTCAGAAGACTTGAAAAACTCTTAAAAAACCCCGAACTTCTTGAAACTCCGCCCGAAAAGGTTGAATATGACATTCCGTTCAAAGAAAAAGGTAGATTTTTTTAATTTATAATATCAAATTATATTTTTTAAGACACTTGATTTTTTAAATCTTGTGTCTTTTTTCTTTTAATACGCATTTTATCGGGCATAATCTGAATATAAACAAAATTCAATTTACAGGAGAGGAAAATATGAAAAAGATTTTTTCTTTAATTATGGCTGTTATGCTCTGCTTTTTAATGGCGGCGTGCGGCAACAAGGATATGAACGGCGGCGAAATTTCCGTTTTTTATTACACATACAGCGACACATATATTT
>CAVDRT010000006.1:0-3573 GCA_963611445.1 bacterium | reverse complement strand
AATTTAAGTTGTTCGCCGAGCAAATCTTCAATTCCGATATTTTTTTCCGCCGAAACGGGAACGACCGCGCTGAAATCGTATTCTTTGCGGTATGCCTCTATAATCGGCAACAGTTCATCTCGATTTTTGAGCAAATCAATCTTATTGACGGCAAGCACCGCCGGAATTTTTCTTTTTCTAATTTCTTCGATAAGTTCAAGTTCCGCCGCCGGCAAATTATCGGGCGAAAAGCCGAATTTCGGCGCCGCTTCAATCACAAGCGTCACGGCATTGACTCCCGAAAGCCCGTTTTCAACCGCTTTCATCATCTTTTCGCCGAGCACATTGCGCGGTTTGTGAAAGCCCGGTGTGTCGATATAAACAATCTGCGCTTCACCCTTGGTGACAATGCCCATAATCCGCGTTCTGGTTGTCTGCGGCTTTTCGGACACGACAGCAACCTTTTGCCCGACTATGCGGTTGAGAAGCGAGGACTTGCCGACATTCGGTCTGCCTATCAAAGCGATGAACGCCGAAGTGGTTTCACTGTTTTTTTCAATCATTTCGTTTTCCCCTTAAAATCACTGATAAAAATACTAAAATCAACAATATTATGACAGCCGCGGCATATATCGGGTGCGCGGCGGAATACCGAATTATTTTCATAAATCTGCCGCCCGTGACAAAAAGGCAAATGCCTGCCGCCGCGTCAAAAATGCTGAGTACCAAAACGGCGCCGGCTGCCGTGTCTTTCACGAATTTTATATCAAGGTCGCGTTCACGGCACACTCTGTCGCACAGGCGCTCAATGCTTGTGTTGAAAATCTCCGCGGCAAGGGTCACGCCCGTCACGGCAAAAAGCAAAGCCCACTGCAAAGCGTTTTCGAAAACAGGTATCGCAAAACAAAAAACAAGCGCCGCAAAAAAGAGCATAAACCGCAGATTTTTTCCGGTTTTAACGGCGTTTTTTAATCCCGTGGCGGCATATTTGAAACTTTTTAAAAAACTTTTCATATCACCGTGTAATCCCCATACCGTTTAAAATTTCACGCTGTTTTTTGAACATTTCCTGTTCTTCGCATTCGTTATGTTCGTGGTCATATCCGAGCAAATGAAGCACCGAATGAACGGTTAAAAAAGCGATTTCTCTTTTAAGGCTGTGGCCGTATTCTTCGGCTTGCGCGCGAGCGTGTTCAAGTGAAATAACAATATCGCCGAGCATATATGCGTTTCGCGCGGGGTCAATGTCATATTCCCCGTTTTCGCCGAGCGGAAACGACAGCACATCGGTTGACGAATCTTTATCGCGGTATGTTTTGTTAAGTTCCCGTATGTTTCGGTCATCGGTGACGGTGAAAGAAATTTCGGCGTTGCCCGTGAAATTTTCAAACCTGAGCGCCGCAGTGCAGGCGTCGGCAACCAGTTTTTTGCTCTCCTCGCCGAATTCTTCATTTGTATCGTTTGAAAAATCAATAAACAGCTTGTCCATAAATCCGACTGCCCGAAGGGGTATCAACCCCTTTCCCTTCCTTTGTTTTTGAGCCTGCGCTCGGCGGCTTTCTCATAAGCTTTGATGATTTGCTGAACTATGTGATGTCTGACAACATCTTTTTCGCTGAATTTTATAATCGCAATATCATCAATGTCTTTGAGTATGGAAATTGCCTCTTTAAGTCCCGAGCGTTTGCCGTCGGGCAGGTCGATTTGGGTTATATCCCCCGTGACGACCGCTTTGGAATTAAACCCGAGACGGGTGAGGAACATTTTCATTTGTTCACTTGTTGTGTTTTGCGCCTCGTCGAGAATTATAAAACTGTCGTCAAGCGTTCTGCCCCTCATATATGCAAGCGGAGCAACTTCAATGCTGCCGCGTTCCTGACAGCGGGCAAAACTTTCGGCGCCGAGCATATCAAACAGCGCGTCATAAAGCGGACGCAAATAAGGGTCGACTTTTTGCTGAAGGTCGCCCGGCAGAAATCCGAGTTTTTCGCCGGCTTCCACCGCGGGGCGCGTCAGGATAATTCTATTAACCTGTTTTCTTTTGAATGCCGCAACCGCTTCAGCCACGGCGAGATAAGTTTTTCCCGTTCCGGCAGGACCGACGCCGAGCGTAACCGTTTTGCCCTCAATTGCCTCAACATATTTTTTCTGACCGAGCGTTTTCGGTTTGACAGGCACGCCCTTTGAAGTGACGCAAATGCAGTCGCCCGCCGCAAGAGATGAAATGCTTTTATCGTCGCCGTCGGACACAAGCGACGAAATGTATCGTATGTTTTGCTCGTTCAGTTTTTCGCCGCCGTCAAGCATTTTGAGCATACCGTTCACGGCGCGCGCGGCAGCCGCGACATTTTGAAGCTCGCCTTTTAAGAGAATTTGATTTCCTCTTGAAACAACCGCAACACCGTATTCCTTTTCTATAATTTTAATGTTACTGTCAAAATTGCCGAACAGATCCGCAATCTGTTCCGCTTTTTCAATGTTAATCGCTTGTTCAATCATATCGTTTAATCTTCCTTAAATTTTCAAAGAAATTTTGCTGCTTCTTTATTGTAGCACAAAATTTATTTAATTAACAGTATCAAATAACAATATTTCTTCTTTTGCGATATTTTCTTCTGCTTCTGCACGCCTTACAAGGCGGACGCCTTTTTCGGTGACGGTTATTTCATCGCTGAAATTCACAAGTTTCACATCGCGGTTTTCCTCAAAAAAAGCATTCATTTTTTCCTTTGCCTCTTTTTTGGCTTCATTTTCGCCGACTGTGTAATTTTCCTGCCGTATTTCATAAAAATCGGTCTTTTTTAAAACAAACGGAAAATACATTCCGTTTTTTTCGAAGCGGTATTCTTCGGACGAAAACTCATAATCAAACCCGACATTGCCGATGAAAAGCGGTATATCCAAACCGAATGCCCCCAGCACCGTTCGGGACTTTTTTCTCCCCGTTCTCACCGTTCGGCTTCTCTCAAACGGGGCAAACACCTCAAACTTTTTGGCGGTTTGGGCAATAACCTCACCGTGCGAGTGTTTAAGCCCCAGTGACCCGTCTTTATATTCCGAAATTCCCGACGCAAGCAGGTCGCCCTTTGCAACCGACTGACCCGTTTCCACGACCGAAACGCCCTCCTCAATCAACATTTTTTTGATTATTCCGTCGCACTTTGCAACCAAATTGCACGGCTGTTTTTCATCTTCGTCTTTTTGCGGCTCGTCTGCCTCGCTTATTTCAACGGTTGCTTTTACCCCGTCAACATTGACCGCCGCCCAGGCTATGCCGCCGACTTTGAGCGGGAGCGCCGCCCGAATTTTCCCCGAAGATATATGTTTTTTCGGCGCGCCCTCATAAACCCCCATTGACTTAAGCACCGACAAAATTTCCTCTGTTTTTATTCTTTCGTTGCCTACCACCGTGACATTCCACACAAAATTCGGGAAAATGAGCATTACTGCCGCAAAAAGCGCAAAGCCCGCAAACATACCGAAACGAAACCTGTATCGCGGGGGTATAAACAGAAGTCCTCTTTTTTTGACAATTCTGGTCCTCGTCCCCTTTTCGCGCAAATGACGGATTTTTTTATAATCCGACGCATAAAC
>CAVDRT010000005.1:0-7155 GCA_963611445.1 bacterium | reverse complement strand
CGACACACACAAAACGGGTGAAACGGTCAATCGGCTTATATCCGACGCCGACCAGTTTGCCGACGGATTGCTGCTCGGTTTCACGCAACTTTTTTCGGGTCTTACAACCATAGGTGTGACAATCGGACTTATGCTTTCAATCAATACGGTGATTGCTTTGACCGTCATAATTCTCACGCCGATTTCGATTTTTGTCGCAAAATTCATTGCAAAACGAAGTTTTGACCTTTTCAAAAAACAATCCGAACAGCAGGCGGAACTCACCGCTCTCACCGAAGAGATGATCGGAAATCAAAAACTTGTCAAATCATATTCATACGAAGACCGTGCGCTTGACAGATTCGGCAAAATCAACAGCGGATACTTAAAAATCGCTTTAAAAGCCACTTTCTTTTCGTCGCTCACAAACCCGACAACACGGTTCATCAACAGTTTGATTTATGCGGTTGTCGGGGTCATCGGAGCACTTTTTGCCATATCGGGCGGGATAACGGTCGGTGCTTTTGTGAGCCTTTTAAGTTATGCAAATCAATACACAAAACCGTTCAATGAAATTTCCGGCGTTATAACAGAGCTGCAAAACGCTTTCGCCTGCGCCGAGCGGCTGTTTGAACTGATAAATTCCCCTGCCGAAACGCCCGACAGTCAGGGCGCCGAAGTCTTGACAAATGCTGAAGGAAACATTGAGATTGAAAATGTCGGTTTTTCATATTCACCGGAACGCCCGCTTATTGAAAATTTAAACCTTTCCGTCAAAAACGGGCAGCGGATTGCGCTTGTGGGGCCCACAGGCTGCGGAAAAACGACCGTTATAAATCTGCTTATGAGGTTTTATGATGTCGGCAAAGGCTCAATCTCGGTTGACGGAACAAATATTAAAAACATAACAAGACAAAGTCTTCGAACGAGTTACGGTATGGTGTTGCAGGAAACCTGGATTAAAAACACAACCGTCAGAGAGAATATTGCAATCGGCAAACCGGGCGCGACAAACGAAGAAATAATTGCCGCCGCAAAAGCAGCTTATGCCCATAATTTTATCGAACAACTGCCAAACGGATATGATACCGTAATAGGCGGCGACGACAGCGGCCTTTCCGAGGGTCAGAAACAACTTCTTTGCATTGCAAGGGTTATGATAAGCCGACCGAATATGCTTATTCTTGATGAAGCGACATCATCAATCGACACGAGAACAGAACAAAAAATCCAATCGGCTTTTCAAAAACTTATGTGCGACCACACAAGTTTCATTGTTGCGCACAGGCTTTCAACAATTCGTTCCGCGGACATTATACTTGTTATGAAAGACGGCAATATTATTGAAAAAGGCAGCCACAAAGAATTGCTCAAACTGCACGGATTTTATTATAATCTTTACAACAGTCAGTTTGAATAAAGAGGTATAATTATGGAAATCACCGTTAAAGCGCACGCAAAAATCAATTTGTCCCTCGGGGTTTGTGAAAAAGCGGCGAACGGCTATCACAATATTGAAACGGTTATGCAAACGATTTCGCTTGCGGATGTTGTGACTGTCAAAAAAACCGATGGCGGAATAAAGGTTTTCACCGGCGACCCCGAAATCGATTCAAATAAGAAAAACACCGCTTTTCTTGCGGCAAAAGAATTCTTTGCTTTTTCGGGGCTTGAGGGCGGCGCGGATATAAAAATCAAAAAACATATCCCGAAAGCCGCAGGTCTCGGCGGAGGCAGTGCAGACGCCGCAGCAATATTAAATGCGCTCAACTTGCTGTACGGCTCCGAGTTAAGCGACAATGAACTTCGGGAAATTGCGCTCAAAATCGGGAGCGATGTTCCGTTTTGCATTAACGGCGGAACAAGCCTTGCACTCGGGCGGGGTGAAAAACTAACTTCCCTTTCCCCTTTTCCGAAATGTTATTTCGTTTTGGCGGTCAAAGGCAAAAAACTTTCAACAGGTGATATGTACGGAAAAATCGACGCTATGAATTCCCCCGAAAAACCGAATATCACGGAAGTGGTTTCGGCGATTTCCGGCAAAGACATTAAAAAACTTGATTCAAAACTGATAAACACTTTCGAAAGTCTTTACAACCGTGATGATGTGGCTGCAATCAAAGAAAAACTCAGGTCAAACGGTGCCGTTTGCGCGGCACTGAGCGGTGCAGGACCGACTGTATACGGCATATTTACCGATGAAAAATCGGCAATCGACTGTGAGAAAAATCTCAAACAGCACTGTTTATTCACAGGGGTTTTCACCCCAATCAACTAAAAATAACCCCATTTTTACAATATCCGAAAAATTGTTGTTATTTTCAATAAATTTGACAGGTTATTTACAGCCAATTTTTTGTATTTTTATTTTGTCTAACCACTTACAAAGTTTTACAAAAAGTGATATAATTGTTAATAAAGATATATTATTCTTAAGTTATGTAGGGGTTGACAGGAAATGTTTAATATCGGAGATTATGTTGTTTACGGTTCCACCGGCGTTTGTAAAATTACGGACATCACAACCGAAAAAGCCTTGGGCGGTTCCCCGCTTGAGTATTATGTTATGTCTCCGATATTCACAAAAAGCACCGTTGTCAAAACGCCTGTCAACATTATCAAAGTGAAAATCCGCCCGACGATAACCGACGATGAGGCAAAAAATCTTTTGGGCTCCGTCTCGGAAATTGAGCCGTATTGGGATGATAATTACCGCACAAGAAACGAAACTTTCAGACAGGCTGCCCATTCGTGCGACTGCGGCCGTTGGCTATGGCTCATAAAATCCATTAAAGTCAAAGCCGAAGAACTTGCAAAAATAAACAAAAAAATCAGACAGACCGATGAACTTTTCCTCGGCAACACCGAAAAATTGCTTTGCGGCGAATTGGCTGTCGTCCTCGGCAAGGAGTATGACGAAATCAAAGAACTTCTTGAAGAAAAAATCAGCAGCGCCGTTACTGCGTGATTTAACACAAAATCCGTTTTGAAGGGCTGACAATGAAAAACACAACCGTTTGCTATATTGAAAAGAGCGGCCGCTACCTAATGCTGCACCGAACAAAAAAGAAAAACGACACAAACAGCGGAAAGTGGATTGGAATCGGCGGAAAGATCGAAAAGGGCGAAACCCCTGCCGAATGTATAATGCGAGAAGTCAAAGAAGAAACGGGACTTTTGCTGATAAAACCGCTTTATCGCGGTATTATCCATTTTGTTTCCGATGTTTTTGAATCCGAAACCATGCACCTTTTCACCGCAGATGAATTTGAAGGCAGCATCACCGAATGTGACGAGGGCGACCTTAAATGGATTGACAAGCGGAAACTTTCGGAGTATCCTATGTGGGAGGGCGACGCGCTCTTTTTAAAACAGATTGAAGAAAACAGCGATTTTTTTGAACTCACACTTATATATAAAGGCGACAAACTTTCGTCGCACAAACTCAAATTTCGTAATTAACGGAGAATTTTATGCATATACTGATAAGTGCCTGTCTGCTCGGCATTAACTGCAAATACAACGGCGGAAACAATCTGACCAAAGGAATTGTGGAGAAACTAAGCGAAAGGCATAATATTATCCCTGTTTGCCCCGAATCGCTCGGAGGACTTAAAAGCCCGAGGCTCCCGAGCGAATTGAGAAACGGTGCAGTTTACTCGAAAGACGGCACTGATGTGACAGATTATTTTTTAACCGGTGCCGAAAAAGTTCTGTATATTGCAAAAAAGAACAATGCCGAGGCGGCGATTTTGAAAGCAAACAGCCCTTCTTGCGGATACGGCAAGATATACGACGGCACTTTTTCCGGAAACCTGATTGACGGCAACGGCGTCACCGCCGGAATACTTGCCGAAAACGGAATAAAGATATACAATGAAAACAACTGGACCGAATTGATTGACGGTCAGAAAGGATAAGTGATTACTGTGAGAATATGTGTTTACGGTGCTGCGAGCAATATAATCGACCGGAAATATATAAAAGCCGCTGAAGAACTCGGCGAAATTATGGGAAAAAGAGGACACGGGCTTGTTTTCGGAGCAGGCGCGAACGGCCTTATGGGCGCTGCGGCAAGAGGAATGTACAAAGCCGGCGGCGAAATAATCGGAGTAGCCCCAAAATTCTTCAATGTTGACGGCGTGCTTTTCGAGCACTGCACCGAACTTTTGCGCCCGGACACTATGAGAGTCAGAAAGCAGATGCTTGAAGAGCTGTCCGATGCGTATATTATCACCCCCGGCGGAATCGGTACTTTTGATGAATTTTTTGAAATTTTGACCCTTAAACAGTTGGCTCGCCACAGAAAAGCAATGGCAATTTTCAACATTGACGGATATTACAACAAACTCTTGGAAGCGCTCGAATTTTCTATCAAAGAGGGTTTTCTCAACAAAGAATGTCTTGATTTGTTCAAAGTTTTCGATAATCCCGAAGAATTGGTGGAATATCTTGAAAATTATAAAGAAGCCGACATTGATATTTACAAATTGAAAGAAATTAAATAAATCTTGAATAACAGATTTAACGGCAGGCAAACTAATTACATAGTTTGCCTGTTTTTTTAGGCTTTGAAAGGAACAAGAAAATGAAAACACTTGCTTTTTTTGACGCAAAACCGTATGACATCAAAGGATTTAAAAAATACGCCGAAAAATTCGGTTTTAAAATCAAATATTATGAAACACGGCTGACGGAAGACACGGTTTCTTTGGCGAACGGTGCCGATGCGGTTGTGGTTTTTGTCAACGATATTGTAAACAAAACGGTCATTGAAAAGTTAGAGAATTTCGGTGTAAAAATCGTTGCTCTGCGCTGCGCGGGATTCAATAATGTTGACATAAGGGCGGCTGAGGGTAAAATCACCGTTGTCCGTGTTCCGGCGTATTCACCGTATGCAGTTGCCGAGCACGCCGCAGGTATGCTTTTGACACTTGTCAGAAGAATACACAAAGCATATTTGAGAACAAGAGATTTCAACTTCACGCTCAACGGCCTCACAGGGTTTGATTTGCACGGGAAAACCGTGGGCGTTATCGGAACGGGAAAAATCGGGCGCACATTTATCTCAATTTGCAACGGTTTCGGAATGAATGTTATCGCATTTGACCCATACCCTGATAAGTCATCGGATATTCACTATGTTGAACTTAATGAACTTTTCCGCAAGTCCGATATAATTTCGCTTCACTGCCCGCTGACCAAAGAAAATCACCATATTATTTGCAAAGAATCCATTGACGCGATGAAAGACGGCGTTTTCTTAATAAACACCTCCCGCGGTGGACTGATTGACGCAGAGGAATTGCTTGAAGCACTCAAAAAGAAAAAAGTCGGCGGTGCCTGTCTTGATGTATACGAAGAAGAATCGGAAGTGTTTTTCGAAGACCTTTCCGACTCTATAATCCAGGACGATATTCTCGCAAGGCTCATTTCTCTGCCAAATGTCATAGTGACCTCTCACCAGGCATTTTTGACCGAAGAAGCGCTTGATAATATTGCGGAAACCACTCTTTTGAATATTGAATCGTTTTTTGACGGAAAAACACAAAATGAAGTTAAATACAGCTAAAGCCAAAGGCGGCGTCAAAAAATTCGACGCCGCCTTTTAAAGTGAATATTATTTGTTGTGGGCTTTTATCTGCCTAATGTCATCGCCGATAAACATTCGCATTGTATATCCGCCGATTATTCTTGAAAGCACTTTTGCGGAATATATCGATTCGATTTCGGGCAACGACAAATTTGTGCTGATTACGGTCGACAGATTTTGCATTAGCCTTGTGTTTATAATGTTATAAACAAGCGAAACCGTAAGTCCCGTTGAAAATTCGGTGCCGAGGTCATCGATAATCAAAAGGTCGCAATTCAAGACATTATCAAGCATTTCACCGCCGTTTTCACGGCTGAATTGCTCACGACTCAATTTCGAAAAAAGATTTTGCGCGGACGAATATATAACGCCATAGCCCTTATCAATCACACGGTTTGCAACAGCAAGTGACAGATGTGTTTTTCCGAGCCCGCACCCGCCCAAAAACAAAAGATTTTCGCCCGACGGGAAGTTATCTGCGAATTTTCGGCACAAATCAAATGTCGCGCTCATAAGTTTTCGCGGCGAATGACCCTTGTCGTCGGCCTTTTCGGGATAAAGAGTCAGGTCAAAATTATCAAAACGGGAACTTTTTATCGGCATTGTTTCCGACATTTGCTCAGTCATAACCTTCTTTGCGGTTTCATAAACACAGCCGCAGAGTTTTCCGTCAATGTAACCTGTATCGGAACATTTCGGGCAATTGTATGCCACGCCTTTATCAAGTCCCGACTCTTTAAAGATTTTGTTTTTTTCGGCAGTGAGTTGTTCGGTTTTTTTCTTAATTTCTTCGAACTTTACCTTATTGCCCGACAAAGCAATGCCCGCCAGTTCACCTGCTAAACTTGCAAATTGACTGTCAATTTCCGAAAGTCTTTTTACATTGTCATAGACACATTTTTTGCGTTTTTCATATTCGAGTTCGGCATTTTTGCCGTGGGAAACGGTTCTTGACACCGCCTCTCTCAATATGCTCTCTGAAAATCCCATTTTCTAAGACCTCATAATTATATATTTTAATCGCCGTACATAGATTTCAAGGCTTTATCCAAATCATAAGCCGCATTTTTGGCGCCGCCTTTCGCACCTGCCGTTACGGGCTCACGGGTATTATCCCTTTTAAGTTGCTCGACGGTTTTGATGCCCTCCGAATGCCAACGGGAAAGAATTTTCCCCATATAAGAAATCGAAAACTTTGATGTGCTGTCAACGCATCGGTTGTATGCTTCTTTGAGCAAATCTTTTTCGAATCCCCAATCATTAACCCAGAGTGAAACGGCGTCAAGTTCTTTCGGGGAGGGATTTCTTCTTTCAAGTCCGACAATTGAACTGACAACTCGCCAAGCAGTGTGCCGTGAACGAAGTTTGACAATTTCGTCCTCGGCGTCGTTTATATCGATAATGCCGCGGTTAGCCCAGTCAACCGCAATTTTTTCAACCAATCTGATTGAAGGCCTTTCCTCACTGAAAACATATTCAATTATCATCAGCAAAACCGCCGAAGAAAGTCCCTCGCTGTCATAAAGCCAAACAAGGGTTGAAATTTCGCTCTGTCTGAGAGTTCTGCCCAGGCGCATTTCGGC
>CAVDRT010000004.1:0-4725 GCA_963611445.1 bacterium | reverse complement strand
GTTACATCATTTACAAAGATGCAGATGGTAATGTTAAAACACTTTATACCGATTATTATCTCGTGTCTTATGCAAAATGATTGTTAACACTATATTTTACGGAGGTGTAACTATGAAAACATTTGAAAAGGCCGAAGTTCAGATTGTGACTATGTCTGTCAATGATGTTATTAAAACATCAGGTTCAGGCACCCAAGGCGGCATTGACCAAGGCGCCGACTATGACGACTGATTTTCGTTCACTTGTTTCTGATTGTGAACGATAACACAACCGAACTGCCCGGGGGATTTTTTCCCTGGGCAGTTCGCTGTTTGTGCTTTAGTTTGTGAATTTCCAACAAAATATACGGTCGAAAAATGTCTAAATCGAACAAGATTTGCGATAATTGAATATATACACTTTACTTTTCAGCAAAGAGTTTGTATAATATCACTATATGCCTAATGCAGGGCTTTAGTATACAAAGTGAGGGATATGTAATGGAGAAATGTTGCAAAAAAACACTCTCGCTGTTTCTGTCTGTCGTGATGCTTTTAAGCGTTTTCGCGGCGTTACCGATCAATACGACAGGAGCGGCAACAACGACATCCTCGACCGATATGAACGCAACTACCGGTTGGGTAACACAGGTTAAAGGTGGAGCCGATGTCAACGGCGACGGAGTTGTGAAGATTTTGTCGATCGGTCATAGCTTTGCGATGGACTCGGCTATATTTATGGATATGCTTGTCGACCAAATTCCAAATTTGAAATTTGTGCTCGGTTATATATTCAGCCCAGGCTTATCGGATAGCGGATATGTAGATTTGATTGAAAGCGGCGACGCGGCAAAAGCCTGTCTCTTAACAAAATACAGTTCAAATCTTTCCGATGATGAAAAACTTAATATTCCTGTCACCGGAAAAGATTGGTATGCCTCGGTTGAAGATCTGATAAGTGTTACCGATGATTGGGACATTATCATTATGCAGCCAAAGCCGGGCGGCGAGTCTGCCGGTACGCAGCTCCTCACAAAATATAAGGGGCTTGTTGAAAACATCCTTCAAGAAACCGGGAATGCGAGCAAACCTCACAAATATGCTTGGTATATGACATGGGCATTTGCGGAAGGCTGCAAGTACCCCTTTTCGGATCTTGTTAAGTATAATAACGACCAGTTGGCGATGTACAACGGAATAGTTAAGTCAACACAAGAAACCGTTGTTAATTCGGGTTTGTTTGATTTTGTTATTCCGACGGGTACTGCAATACAGAATTTCAGAACTTCAAATAAAAAAAATATTTACAATCCCGACTATAACGCGACAAATTTCCAACTCTGTCGTGACCTTTATCATTTGGATTATGCAATAGGTCGTTGGACAGGCACTTTGTCTTGGGCGGCGTCCTTAGGTTTTGACATTTCTGATGTTCAATTCGATGAGTCAAGGGCAACGCCGATTGAGACGAAGACCAAAACTATCAATATTAAGATTAACAACGCGCAGAATGCCGTTGCAAAAGAGTCGGTATTAAACTCTGTCGAAAATCCGACTAATGTCACAAAGTCTGCGTGGGCTGACAGACCGTATGAAGAGTCTTGCACATCCGGAAATCATACATATGGTGCCGTAACGGTTCACGCCAGTGGCTGCGAAATTGAAGGATATTCTGAAAAAACCTGTTCGACATGCGGATATACATACAAATTTGACTATGTTGACGCCGCACATAAATATACAGATGTTGTTACGGCCCCCACCTGCACTAAAGGCGGTTATACAACCCACACCTGCAATGTTTGCGGAACGGCTACCGTTGATACCAAGGTTAAAGCTTTGGGGCACGACTATGTTGACACTACTGTGAACAAAACCTGCACTAATGATGGTTCGATAACACATAAATGTTCCGTTTGCGGATACAGCTATGTTGATGTTATTCCGGCTTCACACAATGTCACGGATTGGAAAGTGACCGAACAACCGACATATGAAAAAACAGGTAAGAAGCAGGGTGTTTGTCAAGACTGCGGTCAAACAATAACCGAAGAAATTGAAAAGCTCAACAATAATGTGACATATAATTGGGATTATTCGAGCGAAGACGATTATAACGAAACTTTAGCGAATTCGCAAAAGATGGTCTCAAATTATACTACCGAAGTAAATGAAAAATTGTTAGCACAGTTCAGATATGCCGATTCGGGAGCATATCGTGTTATGGCACCGATTGATGCATATTCTTGTGATGATTATTCGACTAAGGTAAATACTCCTTATTATGAAAACTCTGAGCGTGCGTTTTTGATAAACACTCCCGATAACACTTACGGTAAAGAGTTCGTCCTTAAGGGCGGAATCGGTATGCCTCTTCATTCGGAAGATGTTGATGCCTCTTCTGCTCTCCCCGGCGTTGTGTTTGCAAAAGACAACAGCGGAATGTATGCATTCCAGGTCTTGTTAAATATGTCCGGAAGTATCAGTATGGGGTTGACCTATATCAAAAACGGCACAGATTCAAATTATGCCGGCTATGTAGTGCCAATAATAGGTGAAAGCGGTCGTTATTGTGGTTATAAGATGGAGAGTGTTAACGGAACCGCTGTTACACCGACAAGCAGTTTCAACACATTGAATGATGCGGGTCTTACAGGCGGAATTCAAATCGGACACGACAATTTCCATGAGCTTCAGGTTGAATACCATGTTTCGTTTGATCAAAGTTCAAAAACCGTCACCCTTTACGCAAATATGATATACGACAAGGACGGTACCAAATGGACAGCTAAGGGTCAAACATTCACATTCTCAATAAATGATGGCGTTATAGATGTTTCAATCGACAACTTGAGCGATGTGATTAAAAATTATATTTCGACAATTTCTACTAATTATGATCACGGAAACTTCACCTCAGCGTTTGGTATGTCCAACTATTCATTCAAAATCACTGAAAATGAATTATTTGATGCCAAAACAACCGGTTACAACACTACCGATGTTTATTCGATCAATGCACTGTATGCAGAGTCCACTTCCTGCAAACACGCAAATGTCGTAACCGACGCTGCAGTTGCCGCAACCTGCACAACTTCGGGCCTTACCGAGGGTTCGCATTGCACTGATTGCGGAGCTGTTATCAAAAAGCAGGAAACTGTTGCCGCTCTCGGTCACAATTACAATTATACCGTGACAAAGCAGGCAACTTGCACCGAGAAGGGAACACAAACAGTAACCTGCTCGCGCTGTGATTACAGTGCGACGGTGGAAATCCCGGCAAACGGTCATACATGGGGTGCGGGCGTTGAAACAAAAGCCGCAACTGAAAACGAAACAGGCATAAAAACATACACATGCACCGTTTGTTCCAAAACCAAAACCGAGGTTATCCCGAAAATAGGCGAATCCGAAAATTCTTGGGATGTCAACGGCGACGGAAAACTTAAAATCCTTGCAATCGGAAACAGTTTCTCGGTTGACAGTTTGACCTTTGCTCCTCAATTGCTTATCAACAAGGGAATAGATGCCGAAGTGGATTATCTTTATAAAGCTTCTGCCAGCCTTGCAATGCAACTTGATTCGTTCCAAAACGGCACGACATCCGGGTATGGCTTTTGGTACTATAAAAAGCCTTATTGGTATCAAAATTCTGCTGCGACGGGTGTTAAAGACGCTCTTAATTACAGAATGGACGGCTCAACCCCCGAACAGGATTATTGGGACTATATCATCTTTCAGCAGGTCAGTGATGACAGCGGAGTTGCTTCGTCATACAGCGATTTGGAAACTTTGATTGACGGTGTTCGTGAAATTGTCGGCGACAAAACCAAATTCCTTTGGAATATGACATGGGCATATGCCGAAGATTATCCCAGCTTCGCAAAGAATGAAGCCTTCACAAAGAATTACGGTGCTGATCAGTTGACAATGTATAATGCCATAACTGCGGCTGTTAATTCCGAGGTTTTGCCACTCAATAAGTTTGACGCTGTTATCCCGACCGGTACCGCAATTCAAAACGCCAGAACATCCAGTTTGAATTATACCTATCTTCAGACAGATACCGATGCTGACGGGAAAAACCTGGGTACTACAAAAGGTTATCAACTCACTCGTGACGGACTTCATCTTTCAAATATCGGAAGATATATTGCCACAGCGACAGTTATCAATACAATAACCGGTATATCAACTGATGAGCTTCTCTCCACTTTCGGCTCGGGTACCAATGGAAATGCAAATGTAACGCCCGTCACTGATGAAGAGAAATTGGTTGTAGCCGAAAGTGTAAGTAACGCTCTTGCAAATCCGTATAAGATTACAAATTCGACCCATACCGACAGCGAGGAAACTTGCCAACACGAAAACATCGTAACCGACGCGGCAATTGCTGCAACCTGTACAGCTTCGGGTCTCACCGAAGGAACACATTGTGCGGATTGTAACACAGTCATTAAAAAACAGGAAACTGTTGCGGCTCTCGGGCACGACAATACCGAAACTGTGACAAAAGCAGCAACTTGTACTGAAACGGGAACAAAACACACATCTTGCTCACGCTGTGATTATACCGCAGATGTGACTATACCCGCTCTCGGGCACGATTATAAGTATTCTGTAACTAAAGAAGCAACTTGTACAGAAAAGGGAATTCAAACTGCAACTTGCTCACGCTGCGATTACAGTGCGACAGTTGATATTCCGGCAAAGGGTCACTCTTGGGACGCAGGGGTTGTGACCAAA
>CAVDRT010000003.1:0-2610 GCA_963611445.1 bacterium | reverse complement strand
TCTTTGGACGGATATTCGGCGGTCACATTCACATTCTTGAAAACGGCTTCGTTTGCGAGCCTTTCAACTTTTTTGAGGTCATCCGGTGACAGGCGGCCGTCAAAATCCATTGTTACATCTTGTCCCAAATGAAATCCGACATTATTAAATCCGAAAAGGCTGTGAACAATACCCGAAACAATATGCTCACCCGTGTGGTGCTGCATATTGCGAAATCTGAGAGCAAAATCAATTTTGCCCGAAACCGACGACCCGACTTCCAGCGGTTTATCGCCGTAATGAATAATCGTTCCGTCAAAAATTTGAACATCAGAAATGTGCGCGCAGCCAAGCGTTCCGACATCGGAGCGCTGACCGCCGCCTTCGGGGAAAAACGCGGTTTTGTCCAATATTATCTCATATTTGCCGCCGTTTTCGTTTGATGACAGCACTGTTGCCGTAAATTCGGACATATGGCTGTCTGTTTCATAAAGCTTAATAGTCATAGTTTAACAAACCCTTCGTTTTTTAGGTGGGCGAAATCAGGGTGCCGTCTCACTTCACCGACAAAAAAATCCCAAAGCAAAAAACAAAGCGCCCCGCCGAGCGGCGGGGTGATGTTGGCCCGCCCGGAGGAATTCGAATCCCCAGTCTTCAGAATCGGAATCTGCTGCGTTATCCGGTTGCGCCACGGGCGGAAATATTAACTTAAATTACTGACTGCTTTGGTTTTCACAATATTTTTTGTATTCTGTGACAAATTTTTTTGCATTATCGTGATATTTCTTTGCGTCTTTTTTCCCCGAAACCGAGCCTATTAAACTTCTGCAAAACAGAAAGCAGCCGTCAAGGTTGGTTCCTTTTTGTCCGCAAACGGCTTTTTCAAGTTCTGTTCCCGAAAGCGGAATTTTTTCTCCGTCAACAATGCCTTGATTATATTGCACCTTTGAACTTATATCATTCAAAATGCTGTCGGAAAGCAAAAAAACCATATTTTCCGCGCCGTCAAAACTCGCATAAAACTTGCTTTCAAGCGCTGTAAAGGTGGAATAATCGCCGCTTGCTTTATAATCGTCACGCGTATAAGAACAATCGGAAACCTTAACGGAAACCTTACCGTCGCCATTGAAATCGGGGCAAACCTTTTCAAGTTCTTCGGCTATAATTTGCGACGCGGAGGAATCCAGTTTGTAACCGAAATTCACCACTACGGAGAGGTCATAACTTTTGCGGGCGTCACAGCTTTTTACGGTGATTATTATCGCAATAACCGCCAAAACGGCAGCCAAAACGCGATATTTATAATAAACAAAGAAATTTTGCAATTTCTCACGAAAAGGAAGGTCTTTCCGCTCCAAAAAGCTGTTATCCATATCAATTTCCCCATTGAAAACAAAATATCAAAACCAAGTCAATTATATCAGACAAGAGGAAACATTTCAAGTGAATTTAAAATTTGATTCGGCAAACTGTCAATTATTAAGTTTGGCAGCGTGAAAAACAGGAGAATTTTCGTCTAAAGGCAAGAGAGTATACCCCCTTGAAAGCAGATTTTCGATAATTGCCGAAAGGGCGTCGACAGTTGAATATTTGTTTTTCGCGTCGTGCATCAAAACACAGATTTCCTCTTTGTCGGTGCCGTCCGATTTTGTGCTCCCGCTGATTACTGATTGCAATATGGTCGGCGGCGGAGTCATACGAACGCCGCCAATATTTTGCATAAGCGACGGTGTTGTGTCGTTGGCGACAATATTCCAATCGACATACTGATACCCTTTTTCCCTCACGCTGACGGTGAGCCGTGACATAAGCCCCGGGCAAATTCTGCTGACTATATTATCGCTGCCGCCCGGGAAACGGACAAGAACAGGCTTTTTGCCTGTAATGTTTTCAACTTTATCGCTCACCGCAGCCAAATCGTTAAAATAAGCGTCATCGGAAGCGTAAACCGCCGAATAGTTATGTGTGTCCGAATGCAAACCTATTGTGTGCCCTCTTGAAACAATTTCGGGAATCAGAGATAACTTCCCGACGCCTATCACAAAAAATGTCGCCTTAACGCCGTAGTTATCAAGGACCGTTAAAATTTCGGGCGTGCGGTCTGAGGGACCGTCATCAAAGGTGAGATAACAAACTTTTTTGGGCAATATGACTCCTCCGGTTGCGTCTTCACTTGTGTTTGCACCCCCTGAGGAGGCGGCAGAAACAGCGTTTTTATTCGCGGCGACAGCCTTTTGGGAGGAATTTTTAGCATAGATATTCAATGAAACAATCAACGAAACAACCAACAATAAAGCGACAGATGACAAAAATACAGCCGTCGGTTTTTTGCCGGAATATGTTTTTACAAACAATCGTTTCAAGAAGAAATCACCCCGAGTGCTTAGACCGGCGGGAGCCGGTCTAAATGCCGATAATGCTGCGGCTTTATCGCGGTGCAAGACGCCCCGAAAGCCGCAGCAAATTCTTAAAAAGTTCAAATTGTCAATCGAACGGTGTGTTCGTTGCAAATTTGGGGCACAATGTGCGAAACACTGTTACCCACGGACAGTATACCACAATCCTGAGCGGGTTGCGATTACAATATTGTAATTTATCTGTCTTCTCTGAAATAAGAGAGTCCCAGATGGG
>CAVDRT010000002.1:0-2502 GCA_963611445.1 bacterium | reverse complement strand
TTGGATGTTAACTTCTCTTCTTATTGGGTCACATCATTTTAACACATACATTTTTTAACAAAATATTAAAAAATTTTCATGAAGCAGAAAAACGGCATTTGTACTTGCTGCAACATCAAAAGAATGACTGCTGTATAATTTGATTTTCAATTTTCATTCGTCTAATATCTAAATTCTAATATCTAATATCTAATGTAAATACCCCTCAGTCACCTGCGGTGACAGTTCCCCTCTATTTGCTTACGCAAAAGAAGGGAGCCATGGTGGGTGTGCTTACGGCAGTGCAAAAAAAGAGCCATTTGGAGACCTGTACGCTTACCGCAACACCAAAAAATTCAACCTCGGTCTTTGTGTTTACAGTTATGAACAAACAAATTGACGGTTGCCTTGTCCAGCGTCTAGTGTCTAGCATCTAATGTCTATATATAATGTAGGGATTTTTAAATTCGGGGTCATTTTGTCGAAAACTTTTCGCCTTTTTGTTTTACAAACCCGGTTATTTATCAAAAAAGAGTAAATTTGTCAGGTTTGTTAATATTTCTGCGGAATTTGTAAACTTTTTTGTTGACGATTGCTTTTTTTATGCTATAATAAAATCGCGGTAATGGCATTTTGGTGCCGAAATGAGGGTTTTAAGTCCTCGGTTTTTTGGCATTTTCAAATGCTTTTATAAACATTTCACAAATCATTCGCACAGCAAAGGAGAAAATCATGAAAAGAATCACAAACAAACTGACAAGTGCGGTTTTGAGCGTTATTATGGCGCTCAGCGTATTTGTTGTGCCGTTCACGGCAGCTGCGGCTTGTGACCACAACTATGTGAGTTCCGTCACAAAACTCGCAACAGACGGCGTTGACGGAACAATCAAAAAAGTTTGTTCCAAATGCGGCGACACCGCGACCGAAACAATGAAAGCCAAAATCGACAGTGTTGATTTTACGCCGAACGGCAATTTCGAATACGGCAACACCCGTTCGGGCGTCGGTGCGACTCTTGAAGACACACCCGCCTCTGACAAATCTTATGACTTCATAAAAGATTTCGGCGGCATTGCTAACGACCCGAGCGCCGCCGAACACAACTCTTGGGCTTTCAAGCAAAAATGGTGGGAACTCACCCAAGACGGCGACAATAAAAATGTTGAAATTCACGTTTTCTTCCCCGAAGGGGTGTTTTATTTCAGCCAGTCGTTTGCGCTCGACTATTGGGATAACGATGCATACGACGCCTGGGGAATTTTCTTCTTTGACGGCGTGAAAGATAAAACCACACTTGTTGTTGATGATACAACCACAACAGACAAAGGCTTTTTCACAAACCCTGTCTATGACTGGACAGGCGCCCACACAAACCCGCTTGAGGATTACAACTGGCAATTGGGCTACACAAGAGAGTGGAAAACATTTAACGGAACATTGCAAGACATCACTTTTATGCCAAAGTCTTATTATGAAACGGGCAAAATCTCAAGCCTTAATTTTATTGACGGCGGAACAAATGTCACCACTGAAGCCAACAAAAACAACAACATCGCCCTTCGCCTCTACGGATTCAAGATGTACAACTGCACTGTTAAAGGTTTTAACTCTTTGTTTGTGAGTTGTTCTTCGCTGACAGCACCCTATCTCTCAAACAACACTTTTGAAGACTTTGCAGACGCAGCCTTTGTAGCAAGTTCATTTGTCGACCCCAAAATCACAAACAACATTTTCAAGGCGGCGGGATATAAAACCGAAAGCGGTTATGTGCCTTCCGTTTTTATCGCAAGCAGCAACAATCTTGCGACATCCCTTTGTGCGGCGATTATTTCAAACAACAAACTTTATAATATGCAATTTTGGGGTGAATCTCATTCAATGGGATCACGCAAAAATTCCACAGGCAGCGGAAACGACATCAGCCTTTTCACCAACAACGAATGCGAGCGAGTCTATGGGATTAAAGGTATTGAAAGTGTGACTCTCAACAAATTCAATGACTGTTCAAAAGAGGATATGCGCAAGTATCTTTCCTCACTCGGTGAAGTGTCATCTACATTTGAAAACTCCGACTTTTTCGTTATCGAGTCTTCCCAGACGACAAACAGTTACTCCTCAAACGATATGACCGGAACATATCTTGTTTCGCCGGACGCACGCGAAGTAATTGAAAATGAGTATAAGTTCAAAAATGTTCAGATTGACTATCTGACCAAGCACACAACAAGCGACAGCGAATCATACACGAACAAAAACATTGATTTTTCAATGTTCCAACTTCAATATGTGCCCGCAAACTATTTTTATAACGGTACAACTCTCAATCTTAACGGAAAAGCAGTTTATATCGGGTATGTTGAATCTTCCAATTTCCAAAGAAACTATTTTGGTATGACTTCACTCTTCGATGCTGACGGAAACGAAGTCGGATATCACGAAGAATCACTGCCGTCATTAAGCGAATGGCAAAAAGCGACAACCGGCGGTGTGAGTGTTTCCTTCCTTGATGACGGCAGCGCAAAG
>CAVDRT010000001.1:0-2084 GCA_963611445.1 bacterium | reverse complement strand
GGATAAATATAACGAAAAATACGAAAACATCGCGCCCGCTTCCTCAATGCGTAACGATAATATGCAAAGAAAGCAGAAAATCAAGCAGAAATCGCGTGATTACCGCCGCCCGGCAGGTGCCAAACGCGAAACCGAAGCAGATAAACTTCGCAGAATTCAGCTTGAAAAAATCAAACGCACTCCCGTCACCGTAACGGTGGGCGACGAGATAACGGTCGGCGAATTGGCGGCAGGACTCAAAAAGACCGCGGCGGAAGTCATCAAAGTGCTTATGAAACTCGGAATGATGGCAACCGTCACCCAGACGATTGATTATGATACGGCAGAACTCGTTGTTCTCGAAATGGGCGCTAAGATAAAACACGCCGTTGTTGTGACAATTGAAGAGCAGATAATGGATGTTGCCGAAGACAAACCCGAAGACCTCAAACCGCGCGACCCGGTCGTTGTTGTTATGGGGCATGTCGACCACGGTAAAACTTCAATTCTCGACGCGATAAGAAACACTGCCGTAACCGACGGCGAAGCCGGCGGAATTACACAGCATATCGGTGCTTACAGGGTCAACTGCGACGGCAACAACATCACATTCCTCGACACTCCGGGACACGCAGCATTCACCGCAATGCGTCTTCGCGGCGCAATGGCAACCGACATTGCCGTTTTGGTTGTCGCTGCGGACGACGGTATTATGCCGCAGACGATTGAAGCAATCAACCACGCAAAGGCGGCAAATGTTCAGATAATCGTTGCCATAAACAAAATGGATAAACCCGAAGCCAACCCCGACCGTATCAAACAGCAGCTCACAGAACACGGTCTTGTTCCGGAAGAGTGGGGCGGAAATGTCATTTGCGTTCCCGTTTCGGCAAAAACCCACGAGGGAATTGAGGACTTGCTTCAAAATATTTTGCTTGTTGCCGAAATGCAGGAACTCAAAGCCAACCCGAATCGCAAGGCAAAAGGCGTCGTAATCGAAGCCAAACTCGACAAGGGCAGAGGCGCCGTTTCAACCCTGCTTATTCAGTCGGGAACTTTGCACACGGGCGATATTATAGTTGCCGGCACATCGGTCGGCAGGGTCAGAGTTATGACCAATGAAAACGGAAAAGTGCTGAAAGAGGCAGGCCCCTCTGTTCCGGTTGAAATCACCGGTCTTGACGAAGTTCCGAACGCGGGCGACGGATTTGACGCCGTTTCGGACGAACGCCTTGCCCGTCAGCTTGTCGAACAGCGCAAACAGAAAGCAAAGGACGAGCAAAACAACGCCGCGTCTAAGGTGACTCTCGACAACCTCTTCTCACAACTTGAGCAGGGCGATATAAAAACCCTTAATGTCATCGTCAAAGCCGATGTTCAGGGCTCGGTTGAAGCGGTCAAGAGCAGCCTTGAAAAGATTTCAAACGACGAGGTCAAAGTCAAGGTTATTCACGGCGGCGTCGGCGCAATCAATGAAAATGATGTTATGCTTGCCGGAACTTCGGGCGCAATAATTGTCGGATTTAATGTCCGCCCCGACGCGGTTGCAAAATCAACCGCAGAGCGCGACGGGGTCGACATCAGACTTTACAGGGTGATTTACGACTGTATCGAAGAAATCACCGCCGCTATGAAAGGTATGCTGGCACCGAAACTCCGCGAAGCGGTTCTCGGCGAAGCCGAAGTGCGCGAAGTTTATAAAATTTCGGGGGTCGGCACTGTTTCGGGTTGCTATGTGACAAGCGGAAAAGTGACCAGGAACTGTCAGATTCGTGTAATTCGCGACGGAATCGTAATATCCGAGGACGAACTCGCTTCTCTTCGCCGCTTTAAAAACGATGTCAAAGAGGTCGCGCAGGGCTATGAATGCGGTATAGGCCTCGAAAAATTCGCCGACATTAAAGTGGGCGATGTTTTGGAAGCTTTCACAATGGAAGAATACAGAGATTAAAGAATATTGAATTTCGGCAGGCTAATTCCCTTTTTCGGGGCATTAGTCTGCCTGAATATCAGCACCGTTCGGACCTTTTGCCGTGCGTCGGCAAAAGCCAAAGGAGACCAGCTATGAAAAGTCAAGAGAAAAACAGAACTAAACAAGACGGGTA